>DATFYA010000095.1 GCA_035315345.1 Candidatus Methylomirabilota bacterium | reverse complement strand
GTCCACCGAGCTGGCGTTCTGGACCGCGCTCGCCTCCACCGCGATCGGCACCGCCGCCTCCCTCGCGCTGGTGCGGGGGCGCTTCCGCGGCCGCGACCTGCTCAACGCCTTCGTGACCTCGCCGCTGCTGCTGCCCCAGATCCTCACCGGCGTCGCCCTGCTGCAGTTCTACACGCTGCTCAAGATGCACGCCTCCTACGGCGCGATGCTCATCGGCCACATCGTGGTCACCACCCCCTACGTGATCCGCACCGTCACCGCGACCCTGACCCACTTCGACATGGCCCTGGAGGAAGCGGCCCAGAACCTGGGCGCGCACCCGGTGCGCGCGTTCTTCGAGGTCACCCTGGGCGTGATCAAGCCGGGCGTGGTGGCGGGCGCGATCTTCGCCTTCGCCATCTCCTTCGACAACTTCACCCTGTCGCTCTTCCTGACCAGCTCGAAGCTGACCCCCCTGCCCATCGAGCTGTTCGCCTATCTCAAATACTCCTTCGATCCCACCGCGGCCGCGGTCTCCGCCTTCGCGATCGGGGTGGCCCTGGTGCTCGTCCTGGGCATCGCGCGCTTCATGGGCCTCGAGGAGTTCACCGGATTCTGACGAGGCGAGCTCATCGATGAGACCGATCACCGCCGACGAGATCGAGAGCCTCGCCATCGGCGCCTGGATCCTCGGCACCGGCGGCGGGGGCAGCCCGTACCTGGCCCTGCTCAACATGCGTCAGCTCTACAAGCGGGGCGTGGTGTGCCGCCTCATGGATGCCTCCGAGCTGGACGACGACGACCTGGTCGCGGTGGTCTCCAACATGGGCGCGCCCCTCGTCGGACAGGAGCGCCTCACCGACCCGAAGACGATGGCGCTCGCGGTCACCATGATGGAGGAGTACCTGGGCCGGAAGTTCCGCGCCCTGATGTCGCTCGAGATCGGCGGCGGCAACTCCATCCAGCCGTTCATGGGCGCCGCGATGCTCGACCTGCCCGTGATCGACGGCGACTGCATGGGGCGCGCCTTCCCCGAGGCCCAGATGACCAGCTTCGCCATCCACGACCTGCGCATGTATCCGCTGACGCTCGCCGACGTGCGCGACAACGCGGTGGTGGTGGCGCGGGCCGCCTCCTGGAAGTGGATGGAGCGCATCAGCCGCAAGGCCTGCGTGGAGGTCGGCTCGATCGCGTCGACCTGCAAGGCCCCGCGCACCGGCAAGGAGATCAAGGAGTGCGCGATCCTCGGCTCCACCACCAAGGCCATCGGCATCGGGCGCGCGGTGCAGGCGGCCCGGCGGGCGCACCGCGATCCGATCGACGCGGTGCTCGAGGTCGCCGCCGGGATCAAGATCTTCAGCGGGAAGATCCACGACATCGCGCGCCGCACCACCGAGGGCTTCCTGCGCGGCACCGCGACCATCGAAGGCCTCGACCAATTCCGAGGCCACCGCTTCCGGCTTGCCTTCCAGAACGAGTTCGCGGTGGGCTGGCTCGACGACGTGCCCCGGGTGATGACGCCCGACCTGATCTGCGTGCTCGACACCGTCTCCGGCGACGCGATCGGCACCGAGACGCTGCGCTACGGCCAGCGGGTGACCGTCGTCGCCCTGCCCGCCCCGCCGATCCTGCTCACCCCGAAGGGCATCGAGCACGTGGGCCCGCGGGCCTTCGGCTACGATCTCGACTTCCGCTCGGTGTTTGCGTGAGACGGCGCATCGGCATCGACGTGGGCGGCACCAACACCGACGCGGTCCTGCTGGAGGACAGCGCGGTCGCCGCCGCGGTCAAGACGCCGACCACGCCGGACGTCACCGGTGGCATCACCCGCGCGCTCGCCGGCCTGGTGCAGCAGGCGCCGGAGGCCCGCAAGGCCGACGCGGTGATGATCGGCACCACCCACTTCACCAACGCGGTGGTGCAGCGGCGGGACCTCGGCCGCGTCGCCGCGGTGCGCATCGGCCTGCCCTCGGGCGCCTCGCTGCCGCCCTTCGTGGACTGGCCGGAGGACCTGGCCGGGATCGTCCGTGCCGAGGTGGTGATGCTGGAAGGCGGCCACGAGTTCGACGGCCGGCCGCTCGTCCCGTTCGACACGCGCGGCATGCGCGCGGCCGCGCGACGGATCCGCGACGCGGGCATCCGCTCCGTCGCCATCGCCGCGGTGTTCTCCCCGCTCAACGCGTCGGGTGAAGACGAGGCCGCGGCGGTCCTGAGAGAGGAATGCCCCGACGTCGCGATCACGCTGTCGCACCGGCTCGGCCGCATCGGCCTGCTCGAGCGCGAGAACGCGGCCCTGCTCAACGCCTGCCTGATCGAGCTGGCGCGCAAGACCACCCGCGCCTTCACGGCGGCCCTGGGGGCCAGCGGCATCGCGGCGCCGCTCTACCTCACCCAGAACGACGGCACCGTCATGCTGGCCGAGGTCGCGGAGGCGTACCCGGTCTACTCCTTCGCGTCGGGGCCCACCAACTCGATGCGGGGCGCCGCGTTTCTCTCCAAGCGCGACGAGGCGCTCGTGGTGGACGTGGGCGGCACCACTACCGACATCGGCAGCCTGCGCCACGGCTTCCCCCGCGAGGCCAACAGCGTCGTCGAGATCGGCGGCGTGCGCACGCTGTTCCGGATGCCCGATCTGCTCTCGCTGGGGCTGGGCGGGGGCACCCGCGTGTCGCCGGCCGGCACGACGCTCGCCATCGGGCCGGCCAGCGTCGGCTATCGACTCACCGAGCAGGCCCTCGTGTTCGGCGGCGACGTGCTCACCGTGACCGACGTCGCGGTGGCGGCCGGGCTCATCGATCTGGGCGACCGATCCCGCGTGTCGGGGCTTCCCACCTCACTCGTGGAGCAGGCGCTCATCCGCATTCGCGCCATGATCGAGGAGGGCGTCGACCGCATGAAGACCGACGCGGGCGACGCGCCGCTGATCGCGGTCGGCGGGGGCTCGTTCCTGGTCCCGCCGCGCCTGGCCGGCGTCTCCGAGGTCCTGAACGTGCCCCACCAGGCGGTGGCCAACGCGGTCGGGGCCGCGATCGCGCAGGTGAGCGGCGAGGTGGACCAGATCTTCCAGGACCTCAGCCGCGACGAGGCCATCGCCCGCGCCCGGCGCGCCGCCGAGGACAAGGCGGTCGCCGCCGGCGCGGACCGGGCCACCATCAACGTGGTGGAGATCGAGGACCTGCCGCTGGCCTACCTCCCCGGCAACTCGCTCCGCACCCGCGTCCGCGTCGTCGGCGAGATCGGCCAGGGCGGGCTCGCCCGAGACTGAGCGGCACGGCCGTCGACGACGCGCGACGACAGGCGCCGCGCTCGACGAGCTTCGGGAGGCCGGGAGCTATGGTGCATCGCCGAGCTGCTGCGGCTGAAGGCCGACGTGCTCCTGCGGGCTCGAGGCGCACGGGCTGTCGCCGCGGCCGAGGAGCACTTCCGCCGGGGGCTGGACTGGGCCCGCCGGCAAGACGTCTTGTCGCTGGAGCTGCGGTGCGCGGTGAGCCTGGCTCGGCTCCGGCACGGGCAGGGCCGTGACGGGGAGGCCCGCGATCTCCTGGCGCCGGTCTACCGCCGGTTCACCGAGGGCTTCGACACCGCCGAGCGGCAGGCCGCGAAGGGACTCCTCGACGTCCTCGGCGAGACCCGCCGTGATACAGTATGGCCGTAGCGTGACCCCGTGCGGAGGAGCCCATGAGCGACGAGCTGATGACCAAGGTGCAGGACCTGATCGAGAACATGATCAATCCGGCGGTCGCCGGCCACGGTGGATTCGTGCAGCTGGTGGACGTCAAGGACAACAAGGTCTACTTGCAGATGGGAGGCGGTTGTCAGGGCTGCGGAGCCGCCGACGTCACGCTCAAGCAGGGGATCGAGCGGCTGATCAAGGAGGAGCTCCCCGAGGTCGAGGAAGTGCTGGACACCACGGATCACGCCTCGGGCGAGAACCCCTACTACCAGCCGACGAAGTAGCCGCCCCTAGGCTCCCTCTCCCCCCTGGGGAGAGGGCCGGGGCGAGGGGCGCGCCGCGGTCAGCCGCGCCGAGACCCGCCGCGCCCAGCCCACCGCGCGGATCACCATCAGCACGATGAACGCCGCCGCGTAGTAGTACGGGTCCGGGTTCGCCTTCTTGGCGAGCCACAGATAGTGCAGCACCGCGCACACCCCGATCACGTACACCAGCCGGTGCAGCCACTGCCACCGCGCGCCGCCCAGACGGCGGATCGCCCCCGCGGTCGAGGTGACCGCGAGCGGGATCATCAAGAGCAGCGCGGTCATGCCCACCGTGATGTAGGGACGCTTGACGATGTCGGCGCCCATCTGTCGCCAGTCGAAGAAGTGGTCGAGCACGAGCCAGACCGAGAAGTGCAGCGAGGCGTAGAAGAACGCGAAGAGGCCGAGGAGCCGCCGCAGCGTCACCGGCCACGACCAGTGGAACAGGATCCGCAGCGGGGTCATGGCGAGGCTGGCGAGCAGGATGCGCAGCGTCCAGTCACCGAGCCAGTTGGTGATGAAGCTGATCGGGTTCGCGGTGAGGTCACCGGTGTAGACCCGGTAGCCGAGCGCGGCCAGCGGGGCCAGGCACGCGACCCACGCGACGACCTTCAGCGCGACGCGGGCGCGCCGGATCACCTCAGTACTGCTTCTTGAGATCCATCCCGGTGTAGAGGGAAGCGACCTGGTCGTAGCCGTTGAACATGAGGGTCTCGCGCCGGCGGAACTCGCCGATGCGCCGCTCGGTCGCCTGGCTCCAGCGCGGATGGTCCACCTTCGGATTGACGTTGGAGTAGAAGCCGTACTCCTGCGGGGCTGCCTTGTTCCACGCCGTCTTCGGCTCGTCGGCGGTGAAGCGGATGCGCACGATCGACTTGGCGCTCTTGAAGCCGTACTTCCAGGGCACCACCACGCGGATCGGCGCCCCGTTCTGGTTCGGCAGCACCTGCCCGTACATGCCGACGGTGATCAGCGTCAGCGGATGCAGCGCCTCGTCGAGGCGCAGTCCCTCGGTGTAGGGCCAGTCGAGGCCGCCGAAGTTGAAGATCCCCTTCTTCTGGCCGGGGAACTGGGCGGGGTCCACCAGGGTCGAGAACTCCACGTACTTGGCCGAGCCGGTGGGCTCCGCCCGCTTGATGAGATCGGAGAGCGGAAAGCCGATCCAGGGAATCACCATGGACCAGCCCTCGACGCAGCGCATGCGGTAGACCCGCTCCTCGAGCGGAGCCATCTTCAGCACGTCGTCGAGGTCGAACGTCTTCGGCTTCTGCACGAGGCCGTCGACCTGCACCTTCCACGGCCGCGGCTTGAACGAGCCGGCGAGCTGCGAGGGATCTTCCTTGTTCACCCCGAACTCGTAGAAATTGTTGTAGGTGGTCGCGTCCTGGAACTTCGTCATCGCATCGGGCAGGTCGAATGCTCGGTTGCGCGTCGCCGCGAGCGGCTGACCGGCCGCCGGCGGCGCGGCCGCCTCGGCCCCGATCGGCGCGAAGGCCAGCGCGGCCGCGCCCACCATGAAAGCGCGCCGGCTCAGATAGAGCGCCTGGTCCGTGATCTCCCCGCTCCGGATGTCGCCGCCTCGCTTGATCAGCATGTCGTCACCGTCCTCCGTGTCGCAAAGTGTATCAGCGCCGGCGGGGGCGATGTCACAGGCGTGTGAATCCAGCCCCACCGGATGCGGTCGGCGCGCGGCCATCCCCCAGCGCTGGCGGGCCTTATTTCTGCGGGCTTCGCCGACGCCCCCTCCTAAGATGAGCAGGCCGACCATGTGGATCCGGGCGCGCCTCACCGCGGTCGCGACGGGCCTGATGCTCTCGGGCTGCGCGACGGCCCCCGACGGGTCCTACTACGCGGCGCCCACCG
This sequence comes from Candidatus Methylomirabilota bacterium, assembly GCA_035315345.1. NCBI lineage: Bacteria > Methylomirabilota (SeqCode) > Candidatus Methylomirabilota bacterium. The sequence goes on along the minus strand of DATFYA010000095.1, from coordinate 86,609 downwards.
ATCCGAGCACCGTCGTGATGTCGCAGATCTTGTATCGCGCCGCCGCGGCGGGCGGCGACGACCCGCAGCGCTACAGCTTCGCGTTCATCAAGAGCCCGACCGCGGCGGCCTACAGCGATGAGGACGCGACCTTCTACTTCACCGACGGCCTGGCGCGTCAGCCTCGGCCGATCGTCGAGGCGGCGCTGGCGCACGAGGTGGCCCACGAGATCCTCGGCCACGTCGGCTCGCGTCGCAAGCTATCCCTGGCCCTGACCGCGAGCTTCAGCGCGGCCGGCCTCTTCGCGCCCGGCGCGGGCATGCTCGACTTCCTGGTCAACCCGCTCGTCGTGCGGGCATTCGGCCGTCAGCAGGAGCTGCAGGCCGATCAGAAGGCCGTCGAGATCCTGCGCGCGATGGGCCATGCCTCGCCGCGACGCCTGCTCGCCGCCGCGCTGCAGACGCTCGCCGCGCACACCCCGAAGGAGCGCGAGGGGCTCGAGGGATTGCTGGCGACCCATCCCGCGCTCGACGAGCGGGTGGCGGCGCTCGGGCCGCTCGAGGCGCCGGCCGGGACAACGACCCCGGTGGCGCGGGTGAAGCGGGTCAGGTGACCGAGACGGGCCGGGTGCCCGCGATCATGTCGGAGAGGCTGCGGCGCTCGCGCGTGAAGAGCACCGGCAGCTCGCCGAGCCCCAGCGTCAGCACGCACAGGCCGCCGCCGATCACGCGCAGCAGCGCGCGGCCGTAGCCGGTCGGCCCCCCGTTCCGGCGCACCACCGCGATGCCGAGCAGCATCTTGCCCAGGGTCTGTCCGCATCCGCCGACCAGCACGGTGTGATAGACCACGTGCAGCGTCAGCGCGAGCCCGAAGAGCATCGCGCACAGGAGCGCGAGATCGAGCAGGGCGAGCGGATGGCGTCGCCACGGCAGCACCGCGACCAGCAGCCACATGGCCGCGAGGGCCCAGAGGGCCAGGCCGAGGGCCGCGTCGGTGAGGGCGGCCGCCAGGAGACGCCAGCGCGCGGCCGGGGTTGCGCCGCTACGATTCACTGTCCCTCTTGGTCCTGTCGCCGTACACGCGCCGGTACTCCTCCCAGGAGAGCATCACCCGCTTCACGAACGCGCGCGTCTCGTTGTACGGGATCTGATCCACCCACACCTCGAGGTCGTCCGTGCGACGGCTCGTCCACCACTCGCGCACGCGCGTGGGGCCGGCATTGTACGCCGCGGCGGCCAGCCGGGCGTCGCCGAACTCGCGCATGAGGCCGGCCAGGAACGTGCTGCCCAGCTCCAGGTTGACCACCGGCTGGTCGAGCACCTCGGCGTCGGGGAACGGGATCTGTCGCGATTGGGCGACCGCGCGGCCGGTATCGGGCATGAGCTGCATGAGCCCGCGCGCGCCGACCCGCGACCGCGCGCCGGGATGGAACGACGACTCCTCCCGCACGACCGCCGCCACCAGGTACGGATCCACCGAGGCCCGATCCGCCGCGGTGGTCAGCGCCTCCTTCCAGCCGAGCGGATAGAACATCTCCTGGAACTCGCGCGGCGTCGGCGCGGCGCTGCGGGCGACGCCGAGGAAGTAGCGCCGCAGGATGCGCAGGGCCATGTGGTACCGCTCTTCCCCCACGTAGGCGGCGGAGAGCGCGTACAGACGCCTGGGCTCCGCCACCGAGGTGCGGGTGATCTCGTCCATCTCCTCGTCGGCGTACTGGCGCAGTCCGACGCCGCGCAGCGCCTCGGCCCGGGCGAAGCGCGCGTCCCCCTGCAGCGCCTCGAGCGGATCGGCCGGGAACGCGAAGGCCGCCGCGCCGGGCGCGACGGCGGGCACCCGCTTGGCGGCCAGGACGCCGTAGTAGGTCCGCGGCGCATCCCGCACGAGCTGGGTGAAGAGCCGGTTGGCCTGGTCGCGGTCGCCCCGACGCTCCCACGCCCGGCCCAGCCAGTAGGTGGTCGCCTCGCGCAGGCTCTGGCCGCCCTTCGCAGTATGCAACCGTCCCCATCGGGAAGTCGTCTCGGTGTTGTTGTTCCGGAACCACGACATCCAGCCGAGACGCCACAGGGCGTAGGCCGCCTCGTCGTCGTCCGGATAGTCCGTCATCAACTTGACGTAGGCCTTCTCCGCGTCGGCCGGCTTTCCAGCCGCCTCGGAGATCTCGGCCTTGAGCCGCAAGGCGTCCGGCGCGTCCTGGCTCCTGGGATAGTCGCGCACCAGCCGGTCCAGGGTGGCGATCGCCGCGTCGCGATCCCGGCGCTGGCGGAGACGGCCGACGTCGAGCAGCCAGACCGCGCGGCGCTCGGTCGGTACGATCGAGAGCGCCTCGTTGGCGGCGGCCATCGCGGCATCATCGCGCCCCGCCCGGCGCGAGGCGTTCATGACGACCCGCAGGGCGCGCTCGCGCGTCTCGACCGCGGGTTTCTCGGCCAGCACCGCCTCAGCCTCGGTGCGGGCCCGATCGAGCAAGCCCGCACTCAGCAGCCGGTCGGCCCGCGCGGCCCGCTCGGCCGGCGTGCGGACCGGGATGGTCACACCCGCGTCGGCCAGGGCCTTGAGCTGGCGCTCGGCGACGTCGCCGTACGATGCGGGCGACTGGAGCCAGAGCGCCGAGAAGACGCGCGCGGCCTCCGTCTGGTCGCCCGCTCCGATCAGCGCCTCGCCCAGCGCGTAGCGGGTCCGCGTCGCGTCGGGATGGTCGGGATACTGCGAGAGCACCCGCCGGAGCAGCGCCACCGCCCCGCTTGGATCGCCGGCCGCGCTGAGCACGCCGGCCGCCCGCACCAGCGCCGACGCGGTCAAACCGGTCTCGGGCTTTCGGTCCGCGGCCTGCGCGATCAGCAGCCGCGCGCCCGCGGCATCGCCCTGCCGCTGGAGGCTCTCGGCCTGCAACAGCAGCGCATAGTCCTCGAGCGGTGTTCCCGCCCACGCCGGATCGCCGAATTCCCTGGCCGCGGTCGGCCAGTCCCCCGCCTGCTGCGCGGCGAGGGCCGCGACGAAGCGGTCCCGCAGGTCGGGGCCCACCCCCGCCGGCGCCACTCCCAGCAGCACGATCGACACGAGACAGGCTGCTGCCGCCCACCGCCTCATGACTCTGCAGTGTACCCCAGCGTGGCTCGCGGAATCAGTGCAGGCGGGACCGCTCGGAGAATCCTGCTGTCCCACCGCACGCCGATCCGCCGAAGACCCTGTTACGGACGCGACCAAGTTAACCAAGGTTCAACTAGGGCGATCATTCGATCAATTGGTCCGCTCGGATCAAGAGCGTTTGTGGGATCGTCAAGCCGAGGGTCTTGGCGGTCTTGAGGTTGATCATGAGCTCAAACTTCGTCGGTCGCTCCACCGGGAGATCGCCGGGCTTGGCGCCTTTGAGAATCCTGTCCACGAGAAGGGCCCCGTGTCGGTACATTTCGGGCAAGTTCACACCGTAGGCCATCAGACCACCAGCCTGCGCGAGCTCCCGAACGCCGTACATCGTCGGAATTCGGTACTTCGCCGCGAGGTCGATGATCCGTGCCCGGTGAGCCAGGAACATCCCGTCCGGAGGGACGGTGAGACCTTGCAGGCGCTCTCGGGCCATCGCCGAAAAAGCACCATCGAGCTCATGGGGATCTCGCACCCCTATCGGGTGCAGCTGCACCTTGAGCCCCGAGGCTGCGGCTTCGATCACTTTCAAACTCGGTTCATGTATCGGGTTGGCGGGATTCCAGAGGGCACCAACGCGAGCGGCTTCGGGGACGGCCTCTTTGAGGATCTCGAGACGCTTCGCGTTCAACTCCAGACCTGCCAGGTGTGTCCACCCGGTGATGTTGCCGCCGGGACGCGACAGACGAGGGACGAGTCCGCTCCCAACCGGATCGGCGACAAACCCGATAACGATCGGGATCGTCGTTGTCGCCTGCTTGGCCGCCAGGGCCGCGGGTGTGGCCGAGGCGAAGATGAGGTGAACCTTGAGACGCACGAGGTCAGCAGCGAACGCGGGAAGCCGGTCCTGCTTTCCCTCCGCGTAGCGAACGTCAATGGCGATGTTCTCGCCCTCGTGCCAGCCGAGCTCGCGAAGCCCTCGACGGAATGCCTCCAGGTGCGGCGTACCAGGGGCCGCCGATCCGAATTCTAGATACCCCACCCGCACCATCTTCGAGGGCTGCTGCGCCTCAGCAGCAGGAACCAACGCGAGTACGCTCAGACCGAGAAGACCGCCGATGATCCTCTTGCGAATTGTCCCGCTCCTCCCCGGAACTATCCCTCGGGATCGTGCCCGAACCTGAAACGGTCGCCTCTCCGACGGCAGTCCCGAAAGCCTAACGCGCACGTTGACCGGCCGCGGCGATCGAAGGCGAGCCAGCGGTCCGGTCGAACGTGAACTTAGACCTCGCGCCGACCACTTGGCCTGCTGAGTTCACATGACACCCCTCACGGTCCCGTGCCCGGTTACCTTGCCACCGTCTAGTGCAGGGCGTCCTCGCGCGCGGCCACCGCGCGCCGGGTGTAGAGGATGCGCTGGAGCGCGGTCAGGTTGGTGAGGATCGCGAGCACCACGAGCGCGGGGGTGAGCAGGTTGAACGTGAGCCCGGCGATCAGGAGGATCAGCCGCTCCGGGCGCTCCATGAGCCCGATCTCGCAGGACACGCCGATGGACTGCGCGCGAGCCTTCGTGTAGCTGACCATGACCGTGCCGACCAGGGTGACCAGGGTCAGGCAGACGCCCGGGGTGTCGGCCAGCCGCTCGTAGTAGAGCACGCCGCCCAGCAGGATCATCTGGTCGGAGTAGCGGTCCACCACCGAATCGAGGAACGCGCCGAAGGCGCTCACGCTGTTGGCCAGCCGCGCCAGCGCCCCGTCGAAGAAATCACACAGCCCGGCCACCACCAGCAGGAACGCGGCGAGGCGCAGCCGACCCTGGGCCATGGCGCAGGCGGCGCCGATGCTGACCCCGAGCCCGACCACCGTGAGGTGATTCGGTCGGAGGCGCGCCCGGAGCAGCGCCCGCGCCACCGGATCCGCGAGCCGCGCCAGCGGCGTCTTGTAGTGGCTGAGCATCTAGAGCGGTTTCAACAAGGCGTCTTCTAGGCTCTCGCGCACCCGGGCCATCGCCGCCTCGTCCTCGAGGCGGCGACCCTGGCGGTCGGTCACGTAGAAGGTATCGTAGGCCTGATCGATCTCGGTGGCGATGCGGGCGCTCCGGATGTCGAGCCCCTGGGCCGAGAGCGTCCGCGTGATCACGTAGAGCAGCCCCACGCGGTCGGGGCACTTCACCTCCAGCACCGTCGAGCTGTCGGAGAGCTGGTTATCGAGCGAGATCTTGGGCGGACCGGCCACCGCGGCCTCGCCGCCCGGATGCAGGCTCCGCCGTCGCGCCAGCAGCTCCTCGACGCTCACCTCGCCGCGCAGCACGCGCCGCAGCGCCTCCAGCGTGCGGCGCCAGCGCGCCTCCTCGGTGACCGCCTCGCCGAAGGGATCGTTCACCTGGAAGGTGTCGATGACGATGCCGTCGGCGCGCGTGTGGATCTGGGCGGAGAGGATGTTGATCCCCTGCGCGGCCAGGGTCCCCGCGATGAGCGAGAAGAGGCCCGGGACGTCGGCGGTGGCGATCACCAGCTCGGAGGAGCCGAGGTCCGGATGGTGGAACAGCTCGGTGGCGAGCACGCCCTGCTCGGCGAGGCGGTCGAGCAGCCGCAGGTGTGCCGCGATGCGCTGGGGCGCGGTGGTGGCGAGGTAGCGCTCGGAGAGCAGGGCCAGGTGCGCGGCCAGCGCGGTGCGCGCGACGTCGCCGCGCATCGCCTCGCTCACCCGCTGCGCCACCGCCTCGCGCTTGGGCCGCTCGCGCTGGCCCCCGGTGAGCCGTCCGAGGGTGCGCGCGTAGAGGTCCCAGAGGATCTGAGCCTGCCAGCCGGTCATGACCCCGGGGCCCACCGCGCGCATGTCCGCGCAGGTGAGCAGGTAGAGCATGCGCAGGCGCTCGGGGGTCTTGCACACTTCGGCCAGCGACTCGATCGTCTTCGGGTCGTCGATGTCCCGCCGCTGCGCGATGTGCGACATCGTCAGGTGGTGGGCCACCAGGAAGACGACCTTGTCGGCGTCGTCGGCCGACATGCCCAGGCGCGCGGTGAGCGCCTCGATCAGCGGGATGCCCTTGGCCACGTGGCCGTGGCCCTTCCCCTTGCCGATGTCGTGCAGCAGCATGCCCATCATGAGCAGGCCGGGCCGCTCCACCTCGCTCACCACCTGCGCGTTGCCCTCGGAGTCCGCGGACTGGCCGGGGGCGAGCGCTTCCAGGTTCTGCACCGCGAGCAGCGAGTGCTGGTCGGCGGTGAACCGGTGGTAGACGTCGTACTGCACGAGGCAGGTCAGCGCGCCCCATTCCGGCAGGTAGCGGCCGAGCACGCCCAGCTCGTGCATCTCGCGGAAGGTCTGGGCCGCGCGGCCCCAGTTCCGGCAGATCCCGAGGAAGAGATCGCGCGCCTCGGGGGAGGCGCGGAATTGATCGTCGATGAGGTCCAGCGAGTCCTCGACCGCCCGCTCGACGTCGATGCCCAGCTCGAAGCCGAGCTGGTGGCGGTGCCAGAAGACGTTGAGGAGGCGCATGGGGTCCTCGCGGAACGCGCGGCCGTCGGGCTGGGCCAGGTGCAGCTGCTCGCCGAGGACGATGAGCCCGTCGGCGAGCGCTTCCTGGCGCGCGCGGCGCTGGACGCCGGCCCGGCGCGAGAGCGTCTCGCGGCAGCGGGCGATCAGGCGCCGCGACACGCGATGGATCACCCGCGCGTGCAGGTAGTAGTCGCGCATGAACTTCTCGACGGGCAGCGACAGCTCGTCGGGGGCATAGCCGAAGTTCTTGGCGATCTGCGGCTGGATGTCGCGCGAGAGCACGTCGTTCTTGTGGCCGGAGAGGAAGTGCAGCTCGTTGCGCACGCGCCAGAGGAAGGTCAGCGCCTCGTCGGCCGCCTTCTGCTCCCGCTCGGTGATGAGCCGCTTGTCCGCCAGCTCCCGAAGCGTCCGCGTGCCGAACTTGGTCGAGGCCAGCCACATCGCGGTGTGGATGTCGCGCAGCCCGCCCGCCGATTCCTTCACGTTCGGCTCTCCCATGTAGGGCGAGCCGCCGAACTTGCGGTAGCGCTGGTCGCGCTCGGTGAGCGTCGTCTCCAGGAACTGGTTGAAGTCCTTCTGGTAGACGTTCTCGGCCAGGACTTTCCGGAAGCGGTTGAACAGGCGGCGGTCGCCCACCAGGAAGCGCGCCTGTTGCATGGAGGTGCGGCTCGGGAAATCGGTGCGCGCCATCGCCAGGCAGTCGGGCAGGCTCCGCACCGCGTGCCCGACCTGCAGGCCCAGGTCCCAGAGCGCATAGAGAATGCCCTGGGTGACCCGCTGCACGTAGGTTCCCATCTCGCCGTCGTAGATCAGCAGGAGGTCGAGATCCGACAGCGGATGCAGCTCGCCGCGGCCGTAGCCGCCGAGCGCCACCAGGACCACCGGACTCGGCGTGAAGCCCTCGCGTCGGGCGTCGTCCACCGCCAGCCGGTACAGGGTGGCCAGGAAGCCATCCATGAACGCCGCGTACGCCTGCACCGACTGCTGGCCGGACGCGCCGCCCAGGTGCGCGGCGCGGAGGAAGTCGACGTTGGAGGACAGGTGCTGGCGCAGGATCTCCAGTCTCAACCGGCGCCGGCGCTCGGCGAGCTCGGCCGCGCCGCCGTCGCATCCCTTGTCGGCCTGCGCCTCGACCCGGCGAACCTGTCGAAGCAGTTCCGCAGACATGGCGAAACGGTAGCGTGGACCGACAAGAAAGTCAAACTTGGCGCCAACTTGTATCGCAGTAACTCCCGCGGTTAGAATGGCGCCCTATGCGACGGCTGTGGCGGAGCGTGCTGGACCGCGTGGCGCCCTACGACGCGGGCAAGTCCCTGGAGGCGCTGGCGCGAGAGCTGGGCATCGAGTCGGTGCTGCGCCTGTCGTCGAACGAGAACCCGGTCGGGCCATCGCCGCGGGTGATCGAGGCCATCCGGCGCGAGGCGCCCCGCGCGCATCTCTACCCCGACGGCGGGTGCACCGAGCTCCGCCAGGCCCTGGGCGCGTGGCTCGGCATCTCCGCTGACTCCATCGTCGTCGGCAACGGCGCCGACGAGCTGCTGGCCATGCTGGCGCGCGCCGCGTTCGAGCCGGGCGGCGAGGTCCTGATGCCGCACCCGGCGTTCGAGCCCTACGGCACCGAGGCGACGCTCTCGGGCGCCACCGTGGTCACCAGCCCGCTCAAGGGCTACGACCAGGATCTCGACGACATGCTCCGCCGCGTGACCCCGCGGACGACGTGCGTCATCCTCTGCACCCCGCACAACCCGACGGCCACCATCATCCGGAATGCGCCGCTGGAGCGATTCCTCACCGCGCTGGGCGACGACCCGCCGCTGGTCCTGCTCGACGAGGCCTATCGCGACTTCTGCGACGACCCGGACACCCCGGACGGCATCGCGCTGCAGCGCCGCTTCCCGACCCTCATCTCGCTGCGCACGTTCTCGAAGATCGCGGGGCTGGCGGGCATGCGGGTGGGCTACACGATCGCGCGGCCGGAGCACATCGAGCGGCTGAATCGAGTGCGGGCGCCCTTCAACGTCAACCGGCTCGCCCAGGTCGCGGCGGTGGCCGCGCTCGCCGATCCCGAGCATCTCGAGCGCACCCGGACCCTGGTGCTGGCCGAGCGCCCCCGGCTCGAGGCCGCGCTGGCCCAGCGCGGGGCGCCGTCACCGCCGTCTCAGGCCAACTTCATCCTGCCGAAGGTGGGCGAGCGGGCCGGCGCGGTGCGGGCCGCCCTGCTGAAGGCGGGCATCCTGGTGCGAGACGGCGCCGGCGTGGGCTTCCCCGGCCACCTGCGCATCGCGATCGGCACCGCCGAGCAGAACCGGCGGCTGCTCGACGCGTGGGACGCGGCGGTCTGCAGGTCGACCGCTCGGACGTAGGGCCTAGGGACGCGGTTCGCGGCCGCCGCGTGAGCGCAGCTGGCGCTCCAGCTGGGCGATGCGCTGCTTGGCGGCGGCGCCCTCGGTGCGGAGCTTCTCGGCCTCGACGTAAACCTTCTTCAGCTCCGCCGAGAGGCGGTCGGCCCGGTCGCGATTCTCGATCCACTTACCCCACAGGGTCACGCTCAGCACCACGAGCAGCAGGCACGAGGCGATCAGCGCCCAGGGGCGACGCGGCTTGTGCCGGCGTCCCACCCGGGCGTGCGGCACGGCGGATGCGGGAAGGGTGGTCCCCTCAGGTTTCATGGCGCGAAGCCTACACCCGCCGTCGCTCGCGGCCAAAGGTTTGCGCTATGATCCCGATCGTGAGCCGGACCGCATTCGCACTCCTGGCGGTCGTCCTCCTCCTGACGGGTCGGGCCGCGCGGCCGATCTGCTAGAGTGACGGACGTGCCGACCGGATTGCTCCCGCGCTTCTTCGAGGCGGTGACCCGGCGGGCGTTCGGGGATCTGTCGATCGACGACGCGCCGGCCCTCCGCTACCTGACCGATCTCCTGACCCGCTTCGTCCGCTCCGAGGCCCTGCGAGCCATCCGCGAGCTGCCAGGCCGGCGCCTGGAGTCGGTGACCGATTCGCTGCTGGCCATCCAGGACGTGTGGGCGACCGATTCGCCCGACTTCAGTCCGGGTGCCGAGCGCGCGCTGCGCCGTCAGGTCGGCGACTACACCCTGTTCATGACCGGCATCTTCCGCGATCACGTGGACCGCCTCGCGGTCACCGCGTACTACGAGCAGGAGGGTCGCCGCGCCTATCGCTTCGTGGCCGAGATGGCGCGGGCGCGCTCCGAGGCGGAGGCACCGCTCTACCGCCGCCTCTCGGACCGCTTCGAGATGTACGCCGGCGCGCTCACCTATGCGCGCAAGGTCTACTTCCGCGCCGACGCGGTACCGCCCGCGGCCTGGCCCGCCGACCCCCTCGTCCGCACGCTCTTCGTCGGATGACCGCGGCCGCTCCGCACGCCGAGGCGGCGGCCTGCCTGGCCGCCCTCGAGGCCGCGCTGGGCGGCGGGCCGCTTCCCGCGCTCGACCCGGTGAGTCCGGCCGCGCTCGACGAGGCGCTCCGCGCGCTGACCCGGCAGCACGGCGCCGCGTCGCTGCCGCTGCTCGAGCGCCTGGCCGACCGCGCGGCCGACAAGGCGCAGCGGCGCGCGGCCCGCCGCGCCCTGTACCGGCTGGCGCAATCGGGCGTGCGCCCGGCGCGCGCGGCCACGCCCGCGCCGGCCCGCCCGGTCGTCACGCGCGAGGCCGAGCACGCGGTGCGGGCCTGGCTCTCGGGCATCGACGGCAGCGGCTCGCGTGCGGTGTGGATCCTCTTCGAGGGCGGGTTCGGCGGCGGCCTGCGGCTCTGCTCGCTGATCCTCAACGACGAGGCCGGCGTCATGGACGCGGCGGGCGGCCCGATCGCGCGCAAGCGGCTCGAGGCCGAGCTCCGAGCGCTGCGCGAGAGCCAGAAGCTGCCGTGGGTCGAGGTCGACGGCCGGCGCGCGTGCGCCCTCGTCTCCGACGCGCTGGCCCTGCACGAGCGGCTCGGCACGGTGCCGCCGCCCGAGTTCGCGCGCTGGAAGAAGCTCGTGCTCGGCGAGGCGCAGCCGCAGGCGAGCCGAGCGGATAAACAAGAGATGCTCACCGGTGCATCGGTGCCAACGGCCGACCCCGCCCTTCTCGAGCAGTCCTCCACCCTGCTCGAGCTTCCCGAGCTCATGGGCTGGTTCGTGGATCCGGCGCGCGTGCAGCACGAGGCGCTGGCGCTGCTGCAGACGCGCGAGAGCCGCCTGGTGGTCTCCGAGCAGATCAAGGCGGAGCGCGAGGTGAGCATCGTGGACGGCGTGATCGAGGCGCAGCTGCCGCCCGCGGCCCGGCGGCGCTGGGCCGGCCGCCTTCGCGAGATGGCCGACATCTTCGCGATGACCGGCCGCAATGAAGCCGCCGCGATTGCCCGCGCGACCGCTGCGGCCGTCGCCGACCTCGAGCGCCCGGCCATCGCCATCCCGTTCGTCCGCGCCCTGGCCGCGCGGGGCCTCGAGATGGCCACCGAGGTCGCGCTGGGCCGCGCGCGTCTCGACGACGTCAGCCGCGCGCCGGCGCGGCGCACCCGCCCGTGATCCCCGGTCTGCGCGTCGGCCACGCCACCGACGCGGATGGGCTCACCGGCTGCACCGTGGCGCTGAGCGACGCGCCGGCGGTCGGCGGCGTGGAGATCCGCGGCTGGGCCGCCGGCGTGCACGGGCTCGAGTTCCTCGACGCGCGCCATCTGGTGCCGACCCTCGACGGCGTCATGCTGGCCGGGGGCAGCGCCTTCGGCCTCGAGGCGATCTGGGGCGTGATGCAGTATCTCGAGGAGCGCGGCGTCGGCTTCCGCACGAGCCACACCGCGGTGCCCCACGTGGCCGGCGCCATCGTCTACGACCTCGGCCTCGGCGATGCGCGCGCGCGCCCCGATCGCGCCATGGGGTATCGCGCGGCGGCGGCGGCGCGACCGGGGCCGGTCGCCGAGGGCAACCTCGGCGCGGGCACCGGCGCGACGGTGGGCAAGCTCAACGGCATGGCGCGCGCCACCAAGGGCGGGCTCGGCTGCGCGGTGACCGAGCGTGACGGCGTGCACGTGGGCGCGCTCATGGTGGTCAACGCGGTCGGCGACGTGCGCGACCCCGAGACCGGCCGCCTCATCGCCGGCTCGCGGGATGCGCCCGACGGCCGCCGCCTGATCGACACCGCGGCGGCCCTGGCCGCCGGCGCGCCCCGCCCGGTCTTCCGACCCACCAACACCACCATCGGCCTGGTCGCCACCACCGCCGCGCTCGACAAGGCGCAGGCCGCACGGCTGGCGGCGCTGGCGATGGACGGATACCGGCACGCCCTGTCGCCCCCGCACCTGGACACCGACGGCGACGCGCTCTTCGCGCTCTCGGTGGGCCCCGCGCGAGGCGACGTGGAGACGCTGGGCCGGCTGGCCGCGGATCTGGTCGCGCGGGCGATCGTGCGGGCGGTGCGGGCGGCGGCGCCGGCCGGCGGCCTGCCGGCCGCGCGCGATCTGCAGTAGCGCGCGCTACTTCCCGAAGGTGAAGACCGACCCCACCGAGCTCGGCACCATCTCGTTGGGCAGACGGTGCATCATGCTGGCCATCGCCTCGAGGCCGGTGCAGTGCTGCGGCACGATCCAGTCCACCTCGAGGTCGCGGAAGGCGTCGACCACGCGGGTGACCCGCTCCTCCCGCAGCCCGCTCAGATGGAAGCCGCCGATGACCGCGTGCACCTTGGGCACGCCGGTGATCCGCGCCGCGTGCCGGCAGATGCCGACGATGCCGCGATGAGAGCACGACGTCACCACCACGAGCCCGCGGCCCTTGAGATTGGCGATCAGGGTCTGCTCGCCGAGGAACGTGTCCGGGACGACCGCCCCGGCGCGCTCGACACGCAGGTTGTCGGGAATGGGCTCGAACGCCTCCTGCTCGTGCATCTCCCCGCTCAGCAGCACGCCGTCGGCGACCAGCAGCGGGGCGCGCACCGACTCCACCTGGATGTCGTAGCGCTCGATCTCGTCGCGGTGCAGGCGCCCCAGGGAGACGCGATCGGTGCCCCGCTGGGTCCAGCGCGGCAGGAAGTGATCCTCGCCCGCATAGAGGGTCATGGCCTTCTTCATCCCACGGCGATAGGTCCGGAGCATCCCGCCGAGTCCCCCCCAGTGATCGTAGTGGCCGTGGCTCAGGGCCAGCAGGTCGATCGCCCCGGGATCGAGGCCGAGCACGCGGAAGTTGTGGGTGAGCGCGGTGTCGGACGGCCCGAAGTCGAACGCGATGCGGGTGGTGTCGCGCCCGCGGGTGATCTCGACGAAATGCGCCAGCCCGTGCTCGGCGCGCAGGTCGGGCAGCTGGCGGGCCGCGAAGGCGCTGAAGCGCCGGGCCACCTTCTCGTCCTGGCGCAGGATGTCGATGTAGTTGTCCACCACGGTGGTGATGGCGACGCGGTCCACCTCGTCGAGCGATCGCATCAGTCGACCCGGCTCTCGTCGCGGTACATCACCTTGTGGCGGGAGCGGACCACGTCCATCAGCGCGTCGTAGCGCGTCCCGAGTGCGGCCGGGGGCGCCGACCGGCTAGACAGCGGCTTCCTCCTGCCACAATCCGAGCGCGCGCAGGGCCGGCTCGTCGTTGAGATGGAAGAGACAGGCGGGCGCCGAGGCCGAGCGGTTCCGGTGCTCCACCGGGTGCCACGGCGGCACCACGAATGCGTCGCCGGGCTCCCAGTCCAGCACCGCGTCGCCGACCCGGCTCTCGCCCCGGCCCTCGATCACGTAGACGATCTCGCTCACGGTGCGGCGACCGATGCGCGACTCCTCGCCCGGGCGGAGCCAGCGCGCCTCCGAGCCCATGGTGCGCAGCGGGTACTCGCCGGTGCGCGGGTTGACGTGGCGCAGGGTGACCGCGGTCCGGCGGGGCGCGGTGACCGCGAGCGAGGCCAGCGCCGCCCGCACCGTGCGCCACGGCCAGCGGATCATCGGATACTCGCCGGAGTAACCCGTTCCGTCGTAACGAGATCCCCGCGGCAGCAGGCCGGCCGCGGTGAACTCGTCCTGGGAGGAATCGGTGTCGGTGACGGGCGGCGAGGCCGGCTTCATGGTCGACGCCCAGTTCGCCTCGATGCTCCGCACCAGCGGGATGTCGAGGCCGTCGAGCCAGATCACCGGGTCGCGGCCCTCGTGGCCGTGGTCGTGCCAGCGCATCGGCGGGGTGATGATGAGGTCGCCCGGCTCCATCACGCACCTCACGCCGTCCACCGTGGTGTAGGCGCCCTGCCCCTCGACGATCAGGCGCAAGGCGGCCGCGGTGTGGTGATGACTCGGCGCGGCCTCGCCGGGCAGGATCACCTGGAAGCCGGCGTAGAGGGTGGCGGTGGCCGACACGTTGCCGGGCAGGCCGGGATTGCAGAGCACCAGCACGCGGCGCTCCGCCTGCTCGATGGGCACGAGGCGCGCGGCCTCCAGCAGTGGCCCGCGCAGCTCGCGCCAGCGCCACCGATGGGGCAGCACGCGGGTGACCCGCTCGTGCGGAAGCAGCGAGTGCAGCGCGGCCCACAGCGGGGCGAGCGAGAGCGCCTCGAGGCGCTCGGAGTAGGCGACCGGCAGCTGCTCGTCCCGGGTCGACAGCGGGCGGGAGGTCATGGCGGAGACCTCAGGATGCGTCGGAGCGCGGGCGCAGCTCGTCGCGCGCGTCGGCGAGACGGTCCGCGAGGGCGCGCACCTCGGCCAGGCGATCGGGACGGTGGACGAAACGCGAGTCGGTGGTGTAGCCGTCCCAGCTCGCCATGTAGTCGGGCTGCGAGAGTCCCAGCGCGTACTCCGAGATCTGCACCGGGTTGACGAAGTCGGCCATCACGCCGACCTCGTTGTGGAGCGGCGGCCGGTGCCCGTCCATGAAGGCGCGGAGCGCCGAGGGCTGCGGCCCGTGCGGCAGGCCGACCGGGTGCACGGTGACCATGCCCGCGCGGATCACGCCGCCGCGGCTGAAGAAGTCGCCGAAGTGGTAGCCGATCGTCTCGCAGTAGTCGAGGTTGCGGTGGAAGAACGGCAGCCACATCCCTTCCTTCTCCACCGACCGCACCGTGAAGACGCAGAGGTAGCAGCCGGGCAGCGTGAAGACGGTGTGCCCCGACGGGGGAACGTGCGAGCGGTCCGCGGTGAGGGGCCGCACGTCCTCCACCGCGAAGCGGTACGGCAGGTAGTCGCCGCGCCAGCCCACCACGTCGAAGGGATGGGTGGGGTGCACGCGACGGGTGTAGACCGAGCCGACCTTGGAGATGACCTCGAAGCGGCCCGCCTCGTTGCGGGTATCGAGCGAGCGGGGATAGCGGTAGTCGCTCCGGCTGTGGGTGATGAACCGCCCGGTGGTCGCGGCCTCCGACTTCTCCGGATCGCCGGTGAAGCTCTCGTACATCCAGTAGTAGTGCGGGCCGGCGCCAGTCTCGAAGCGATGCGGAATGCCCTTGGGCACCACCAGGAAGTCGCCCGGCCCGTACGCGATGGGACCGAAGAGCGTCTCGAGCGTGCCGTGGCCCTGGTGGACGAAGAACACGAGCGTGGCCGAGTGATGCTCGAAGAGATAGTCCATCGGCGCGGTGGGCGCGGTCACGTTCATGGCCACGGTGGCGTTGGCGACCAGGCGCGCCATGCCGCGATAGACGTCGCGCGCCTCGGGCGGCCGCGCCACACCGAGGGCGTGGTGCACGCCGCCCACCGGCTGCATCGCCGACTCCCACAGCGGCGCGAAGCCGGCGAGCGTGCCGGTCTCGCCGGGCAGCCAGTTGTTGGGCGGATAGAGATGATAGGTGTGGGTGACCTTGCCCGCGAAGCCGCCGCGGCCGTGCTCCTGCTCGTAGACGTGCTGGAGGAGGGGGCCCACGTGCGGCGCCCGCGGGACGATGCCCACCTCCGGGATCCCGCTGAAGTACTCGTACTTGTCCATGTCATCCGCCTCCGTGGTGTCCGGCGTCATTCTACCGCGGCGCCGGAAGGCGGTCACCCGCCCCATGACTCCTTGGTGTCGTGGCCGGTCGTCAGCGGCGACCTAGTCTATCGTTTCGGCCAGGGCTGGGATATATGACCTGGGTGCGCGTCGAGGTGCTGCTGACCGCGGTGGTCGGGCTGGGCGCTCTGTCCATCGACATGTTCCTGCCCTCGCTGCCCGCGATCGCCACCGCCTTCGCCGCCCCGCCCGCGACGGTGCAGCTCACGGTCACGCTCTTCCTGATGGCTTTCGCGGCGTCGCAGCTCGTCTACGGCCCGCTGTCGGACCGCTTCGGGCGGCGCTGGGTGCTCATCGCCGGCCTGGCCCTCTACGCGGCGGCCGGGCTCGCCTGCGCGCTGGCCTCCTCCATCGGCGTGCTGATCGGCGCGCGCGTGCTCCAGGCGCTCGGCGGCGGGGCCGGGCCGGTGGTCGCCCGCGCGGTCATCCGCGATCTGCACGGGCCCGAGCGCGCGGCGCGCGTCTTCTCCTACATGGCGATGGTCCAGTCGCTGAATCCCATGCTGGCTCCCGTGCTCGGCGGCTACGTGCACCAGACCTTCGGCTGGCGCGCGGTCTTCCTCGTGCTCGCCGGCGCGGGCACGTTCTTCGTGGCCCTGATGGCGGCGGGCGTCCACGAGACCAACGTGCGGCGCGATCCCTCCGCGCTGCAGCCGGGCGCGATGGGCCGCAACGTCGCCCGCCTGCTCTCCGACCGGGCCTACCTCGCCTACGTGCTGGTGAACGCGCTGATGTTCGGCGGCCAGTTCGCGTTCATCTCGGGCTCTCCGTTCGTGCTGATCGGCGTGCTCGGCGTCTCGCCGAGCGTCTTCGGGTTCTGCTTCGGCGCCGTCGCGCTCGGGATCATGACCGGCACCTTCCTGTCGAGCCGCTTCGGGACCCAGCTCGGCCTCGATCGCACGATCTTCTGCGGCACCGGCCTGGGCGCCGGGGCCGGCGTGGTGCTCGCCGCGCTGGCGTGGAGCGGGATCCTGTCGGTCGCGGCGATCGTCGCGCCGATGTACGTCTTCGCCATCGGCCTGGGCCTCACGCTGCCCAACGGCATCGCCGGCGCCATCGGGCCGTTCCCGCGCATGGCCGGCCTCGCCGCCGCGGTGGCCAGCTTCCTTCAGATGACCGGCTCGGCGCTCTACAGCGTGGCGGTCGCCCGCTTCGACGACGGAACCGCGCGGCCGATGACCACCGCCATCGCCCTGGCCGGCGTCACCGCGCTCGCCTGCTTCTGGCGTCTGCGGCTGCGTCGGCGGCGCGGCATGCTAGCATGAGCGCCATGACCGCGCGCCGCGCCAAGATCATCCGCTTCCCCACGCCGCCGCCGAAGACCGCGCCCACCGCGGGCCTGGTGGAGGCGCGGCGCTGCCGCGACCAGGCCGAAGCTCTCGTGGTCCGCGGCCTGCTCGAGAGCGAAGGAATCCACGTGGTGCTGCAGAGCCGCCTGGCCCCGTCGGTGTATCCCTTCAGCGTGGGGCATCAGGCCGAGGTGGTGCTGCTGGTGGCGGCCGCGGATCTGCCGCGGGCGCGCGCGGTGCTGAAGCGGCGGGCGTAGAGGCTTAGCCCGCCCTCAGCCCCGCCACCCCTCACCCTGCCCTCTCCCCTGAGGGGAGAGGGGGAATCGTTCGCCGGACCCTGGGGGAGAGGGTGAATCGTCAGAGGCGGAAGAGGCGGCGGGCGTTGCCGCTGGTGGTCTCGCCGAGAGCGTCGAGCGTGACCCCGCGCAGCTCGGCGACCCGCGCGGCGGTGATGGCCACCCACGCGGGCTCGTTGCGCTGGCCGCGATGGGGATGCGGCGGCAGGAACGGGCAGTCGGTCTCCAGCACCAGCCGGTCGGCCGGCACGAAGCGGGCGACGTCGGGCAGGGCTCTCGCGTTCTTGTAGGTCACCGGGCCGGCCAGCGAGATGTGCAGGCCCAGGTCGAGACAGCGGCCGGCGACCTCCACGTCGGCCGAGAAGCAGTGCATGACCCCGCCCACCTCGCCCACGCGCTCGTCGGCGAGGATCGCGAGCGCTTCCGGATGCGCGTCGCGGCAGTGGATGACCACCGGCTTGCCGAGGCGGCGCGCCATGCCGAGCTGACGCCGCCACACGGTCTCCTGCACGTCGCGGGGCGAGAGATTGCGGAAGAAATCGAGGCCCATCTCCCCGAGCGCCACGACCTTGGTCGACTCGCGCGCCAGCCGCTCCATCGCCTCGAAGTCGGCCTCGGTGGCCTCGGCCGCGTCGTGCGGATGGATGCCGACCGTGGCGTAGATGGAGCCCAGACGCTCGGCCAGCGCCACCGCGGCCGGATTCGTCTCGCGGTCGGTGCCGATGGTGACCATCGCAGTGACGCCGGCGGCACGCGCCCGCTCGAGCACGCCGTCGAGGTCGGCGAGCAGCTCGGGAAAGTGCAGGTGGGCGTGGGTATCGATCAGGGACACGCTCATGGGCTCGGCGGCTTCACCGCCTCGGCTCTCACCTTCATGATCCGCGGGCCGTCCATCTCCACGATCGTCCAGCGATGGCCGCCGGCCTCCGTCGTCGTCCCGGGCCGCGGCACCACCCCCAGACGCTGCAGGAGGAACCCCGCGATCGTCTGGTAGTCGGTCGACTCTTCGAGGGGCAGGCCCACCTGCTCCCGCAGGTCCCGGATCGCCGCGGTCCCGTCGATCATGAGCGAGCCGTCGGGCAGCCGGGACACCGACGACAGGCGGGGACTCTCGCGCTCGTCCCGGATCTCGCCCACGATCTCCTCGAGCAGGTCCTCGGTGGTCACGAGCCCGCCCACCTGCCCGTACTCGTCCACCACCAGACCGAGCTGCAGCCGGTGGCGCTGGAACTGACGGAGCACCTCGCTGACCGGCGCGCTCTCGGGCACGAACAGCGGCGGGTGCATGAGCCGGTCGAGGATCACCGGCTCGCCCAGCGCCGCGCAGCGGAACAGGTCCTTGATCACGACCACCCCGATCGTGCCCTCGATGGAGCCGCGGAAGACCGGCAGGCGGGTATGCCCCATCTCGGCCGCGCGCTTGAGGATCTGGTCCGACGGTGTCGCGACGTCCAGGCCGAGGATGTTGGGCCGCGGCACCATCACCAGGCGCACCGGGGTGTCGGTGAACTGGAAGACGCGATTGACCAGATCGCGCTCGCCCGGCTCGAACACGCCCTGCACCGTGCCCTCGCGCACGAGGTACTTCACCTCCTCCTCGGAGACGACGGGGGCGATGGGCGCATCCCGCAGGCCGAGCCCGGTCAGGATCAGCCGCGTGGCCCACGTGAGCATCCGGCTCGGTCCGGACAACACCCGCACCAGCCGGCCGATGGGCACCGCCACCATCGCGGCCCAGCGCTCCGGGTTGCGCAGCGCGAGCGCCTTCGGGGTCAGCTCGCCGATCACCAGCGACACGAACGAGATGAGCAGAACCACGATGCCCAGGGAGACCGGCCCGCCCCAGCTCTCGGCCCCGGGCAGCCCGCTGCCCTGCAGCCGGGGCGTCAGCGCCTCCACCGCGGCGGCGCCGCCGACCGCGGAGGCCAGCGTGCCGACCACCGTGATCGCGACCTGGATGGTGGCGAGGAAGCGGTCGGGATCGCGCTTCAGCTCCGCCGCCTCCGCGGCGCCCGCGACGCCCTCGCTCTTGAGCTGGCTCAGCCGGCTCGGACGCGCCGACACCAGCGCGATCTCCGACCCGGCGAAGAAGGCGTTGGCCAGGATCGACACGCCGATCAGAACGATCTCGATCCAGATGCTGTCCATCGTGGGGTCCTCACGGAGTGACGGTGAAGCGCAGACGGCCGATCAGCTGGCCCGACGCGGTGAGCACATCCACGCGGTAGTGGCCCGTGACCGGCGGCTTGAGATCGGTGTAGCGCGAGTAGGTGCGGAAGCCGTGCCGGCGCCCGCCCTGCACCGGCGTCGGCAGCGGGACCTGCGCGAGCATCGTCCGGTCTCGCCACCACACGTGACGGATCACCTGCCGGACGCCGGCCGGCGCGTACACCGCGGTGTAGGCGGCGAGCTGGCCCCAGTCCAGCACGGTGGACGACGCGAGCACGTGGTCCTCGGCGGGATCGACCGGCTCGAGATCGGCGACATCGCGCGCGACCACCGCGCGGGCCAGGAACAGCGGGGCCGGCGGCACGAGGCCCCGCGCAAACCAGATCAGGAAGATCGCCACGACGGCGGCGGCGACCGCCGTCGCGTGGGCGCGGAGCCAGCCGAATCGGCCCTCGCGGCGGAACGCGGGCGCCAGGGCCAGCGCGGACAGCACCGCGCTGCCCTCCAGCGCCAGGATGGGGCGCACGCCCACCAGCGGCAGCGCCACGTTGAGCGCGGCGAAGAACGAGAACCCGAGCAGCGCGTGGTTCAGCCAGCGCCGCGGCTCGACCAGCCGCCGGTACAGCGGGTCGACCGCGGTGACCACCGCCCCCGCCGCCACCATCGCCGGGAATATCGCGTTGGGCGAGTCGAGCGTGGCCGCCGCGTAGTAGGCCGGCAGCACGAAGAGCAGCAGGTTGTGGTACAGGGTCTGGATCGTGTAGTCGGCGGCGGTCAGCACCAGGCGCCGGCCGCGCTCGAGCAGCGGCGCGCGCAGCTGGGTGATCAGCACGAAGAGCAGCCAGAGCAGCAGCAGGTAGCCCACGATCCAGGCCACGTGGGGCAGGCCGCGGCGGAAGACGAACAGCGCGGCCACGCCGAGCGCCAGCGAAGCGATCGAGATCGGCCAGCCGCCGAGCCAGCCCACGACCGGCAGCCGCGGGGTGGGCGTCCGGTCGGGCTCGGTCACGTGGCCACGGGCTCGGTCGGCGCCGGGATCCCCTGCCTTCGCCAGTAGAAGAGGAAGAGCGCGATCGTGAAGAGGGACTGACCGACCGCGAGCGCGCAGTCGAAGAGGACCCGCACCACGAAGTGATTGGCGCCGGGCACCATCCGGACCAGCTGGCCGCCGACCACCGCGAGCCCGAAGATCAGCGCGAAGATGACGGTGGCCGTTCCGAAGATGGTCCACCGCTGGCCGGCGGTCAGCTCGGCGGCCTGGCGCCACACCGTGATCGGCGAGCCGCCGCCCAGCACCACCGCCGAATCGACCACCGCGAACCGCACCAGCAGCAGCACGATGGCCACCGACACCGCCAGCAGCACGAGCCCGCCCATCAGCTGGATCGCCGGCGCGGCTCCGTAGACCGCGAGCCAGCCCAGCGACGGCAGCAGCAGGACCCACAGGATCATGAACCGGACCAGCATGAGACGGGGCCACGCGCCGAATCCCTCGGCCAGCACCTGCCAGTAGCCGGCGGGCACGCCCTGCTTGATGCGCGCGAGCGCCGACAGCATCGCGCTCACCACGAAGGGATCGAGCACCACCTGGGCGGTCAGCACGATGCGCAGCGCGCGGCCGACTGCATCCTCGCCGGGCTCGAAGAACTCGAGATAGTTCAGCAGCACGTGCACCGGCAGCCAGACGGTCAGCGACAGCAGCGTGAACAGGTACAGGTGGCGGCCGAGGAGGCGGAAGGTCTCCCCGAGGACGGCGCGCACTACCGGCGGGGAGCGGCCGGGCGCGCCACCGGCCCGCCGCCACGAGGTGAGGGAATCATGGAGCCATAGGCTACATCGTCGGATACCTCGGGGGCCACCTCCCAGTGCAGAGCAGCAACCCCGGTGCCACCGGGAAACGCCGCGCGTACGCGATCGAACGCCCGCCCGCCGGCAATGGTTACCGCGTCATCTCTTCGCCCCGTCGTCCGATGACCGGCCATGTCTGGCGGCGCTGCGCGGCACATGCCTTGCTGCTCTCATCGAGCGAGAGGAGAGTCGATGAACCCACATCAGCTGGCGGTGGTGACCGGGGCTTCCAGTGGCATCGGCTACGAGCTGGCGCGCTGCAGTGTCCGCCACGGCTTCGATCTGCTGATCGCGGCCGACGAGCCGGACATCCATCGGGCGGCCCAGGAGCTGCGCGGAATGAATGCGGAGGTGGAGACCGTCGAGGCAGATCTGGCGACCGAGGCGGGCGGCGACGCGCTCTGGGGGGCGATCGCCGGCCGACCGGTCGCCGCTTTACTGGCCAACGCCGGGCACGGCCTCGGGGGCGCGTTCCTCGAGCAGGACTTCGCAGCGGCCCGGCACGTCATCGACACCAACATCACCGGCACGCTGCGCCTGATCCAGCTCGTGGGCCGCGACATGGTCGCTCGGCGGTCGGGCCGGATCCTGATCACCGGATCGATCGCCGGCTTCATCCCGGGCTCCTTCTCGGCGGTCTACAACGGCACGAAGGCGTTCATCGACGAGATCGCGGATTCGGGCATCACCGTCACGTGCCTGATGCCGGGCGCGACCGACACCCGGTTCTTCGCCCGCGCCGGCATGCTGGACACGAAGGTGGGCCGTGAGGAGAAGGACGATCCCGCGGACGTCGCGAAGATCGGCTTCGACGCGATGATGAGCGGCGAGCGCGACGTGGTGAGCGGCTGGAAGAACAAGGTGCAGACTGCAGTGGCCAGCATCACGCCGGCCTCGCTTCTCGCGGCACAGCATCGCAAGAAGGCCGAGCCGGGCTCCGGGCGGGACGAGTAGAAATTGCCGGGTAGGCTTTCCCTGCTTCGCACGGTCGGGAGCCGCGCCCGAGCGGCCGGCGGGGCCGCGGCGGCCGCGGTGTGTCTCTCCGGCTGCGGCGGGCACTCCGTTCTCCGGTCCTTCTCCACCGAGGCGAGCGCGCTGGCTTGGCTCACCGGCGTGTTCTTCGTCGTGACCCTTGCGGTGTTCGCCGCGGTCAGCCTGGCGCTGCTGGCAATCCTGCTGAAGCGACGAGCGGTGCTGAGCCCGCTTCAGGGCCCGCCACCGGGCGACGTCGTTGCGGCCGCCGATGACCGCCGGCCGTTCCGCGCGGTCATGGTGAGCGGCGTCGCGACCGCGGTCATCCTGGCCGGCCTCCTCTGGCTCAGCCTGGGACCCGGACACCCGGCCGCGCGCCCCGCGGCGCTCAGCATCGACGTCGTTGGACATCTCTGGTGGTGGGAGTTTCGCTACCGGGCTCGAGCCGGCGCAGAGCCGGTCGTCACCGCCAACGAGCTGCGTCTTCCGCAGAACCGCACGACGCTCCTCGACCTGCGGTCCGCCGACGTGATCCACAGCTTCTGGGTTCCCGCGCTCGGGGGCAAGGCGGACCTGGTGCCCGGCCATCCTGGCCGGATCCAGATCACGCCGCGCCGTGCGGGCAGGCTCATCGGTGTCTGCGCGGAGTTCTGCGGACTGGAACACGCGCGCATGCGCTTCCCGGTGTACGTCGATCCGCCCGACGCCTTCGACGCCTGGCTGCGCGCCCAGGCGTCACCCGGCGCGCACCCGGGCTCGCCGGAGGAGCAGGACGGACACGATCTGTTCATGGCCTCGGCGTGCGTCGGCTGCCACGCGATCCGGGGCACCGCGGCGGTGGCCACCTTGGGGCCCGACCTGACCCACCTGGCGAGCCGGGGCACGCTGGCCGCGGGCACGCTGACCAACACGCCCGCGCACCTCGCCGAGTGGCTGGCGGCACCGCAGCACAGCAAGCCGGGCACACTGATGCCGGCGGCCGGCGTGTCCGGGCCCGCGCTCGAGCACCTGGTCGCCTACCTCGAGAGCCTCCGATGACGGAGACCGAGTGGCTCCACCGCAGCTGGGGCAGCCGGCCGGGCCTCATCGGATGGCTCACCGAGGTCGACCACAAGCGGATCGCCATCCGTTACATCCTCACCGCGCTGGGCTTCTTCGTCCTGGCCGGCGTCCTCGCGCTCCTGGTGCGGCTGCAGCTCGCGGTGCCGAACAACCGGCTGCTCGGTCCCGCGACCTACAACGCCGTCTTCACCATGCACGGCACCGCCATGATGTTCCTGTTCGCGGTGCCGGTGATGCAGGGCATGGGGCTCTACCTGGTGCCGCTGATGATCGGCACCCGGAACGTGGCCTTTCCGCGCCTGAACCTGTTCGGCTACTACACGTTCCTGTTCGGCGGCTGCTTCCTGTTCGCGAGCCTGTTGCTGCGGACCGCCCCGCAGGCGGGCTGGTTCAGCTACGTGCCGCTCGCGTCCCTGCGGTTCGCGCCCGAGAAGGGCGTCGACATCTGGGCGCAGACGATCACCTTCACCGAGCTGGCCGCCCTGGTCGCCGCGGTGGAGATCGCGGTCACCGCGCTGAAGCTGCGCGCGCCCGGCATGTCGCTCGGGCGCATGCCGATCGTGGTGTGGTCGATGCTCGTGATGTCGGTGATGGTGATCCTCGCGATGCCCGCCATCATGGTGGCGAGCAGCCTGCTCGCGATGGACCGGCTGGTCTCGACTCACTTCTTTACCCTGGACCTGGGCGGCGACGTCATCCTGTGGCAGCACCTGTTCTGGTTCTTCGGGCATCCCGAGGTCTACATCATCTTCGTGCCCGCCCTCGGCTTCGTATCTCAGCTGGTCGTCACCTTCACGCGCCGGTCGATCGTCGGCTACCGTACGATCGTGGCCTCGCTCATCGCCACCGGCGCCATCGGCTTCACGCTCTGGGCACATCACATGTTCGCGGCCGGTCTCTCGCACGCGCAGGGCGTCTTCTTCATGGCCGCGAGCATGACCATCGCGATCCCCACCGGCCTCCAGATCTTCTGCTGGCTCGCCACCATGTGGGCGGGGCGGCCCGTATTTCGGACGCCGTTCCTCTTCGTGATCGCGTTCTTCCTGACCTTCGTGCTGGGCGGCCTCACCGGCGTGGTCCTCGCCTCCGTCCCGATCGATCTCCAGCTGCACGACACGTTCTTCGTCGTGGCGCACCTGCACTACGTCCTCATCGGCGGCGCGCTCTTCCCCTTGCTCGGCGCGCTCTGGTACTGGCTGCCGAAGATGAGCGGGCGGCGGATGCCGGAGCCGGCCGGCCGCGCCAGCGTGGCGCTGCTCGTCCTGGGCTTCCACGTGACGTTCTTCCCGATGCACGTCCTGGGTGTGCAGGGCATGCCGCGCCGGGTCTCCACCTACGCCGCCGAGACCGGCTGGGCCACCCTCAACCTGACCGCCACCGCCGGAGCCTTCCTCCTCGCCGCCGGCCTGCTGGTCTACGGCGCCGCGGTCGCCTGGGGCCTGCGCCGCGGCCGCCTCGCCGGCCCCGATCCGTGGGGCGCGGACAGCCTGGAATGGGGCACCGCCTCTCCACCGCCCGCGTTCAATCACGCCCCGCTGCCGTGCGTGACGTCGGCCTACCCGCGCTGGAGCCCGCCGGCTCCGGTCGTGGAGGGGCTGCGATGCGATCAGCGCGAGCTGCTGGTCACCTCCGCGGGCGCGGCGCGGCCGTCGCACCGGACGACGCTGGACGGGCCCGCGATCTCGCCGCTGCTGCTCGGCGTGGCCACCGCCGCCACGCTGGTCGGCGTCGTGTTCACCCCGTGGGCGATCGTGTGGGGAACGCCGTGCTGCTTCGCCGCGCTCACCGTGTGGTTCTGGCCATGGACACGACATCTCTGATCCACGCCGACGCCGACGACGCGCGGGTCGGCGTCGATGCCCGCGCCCTGCCCCGCACCGCGTGGGGGCACGCCACCCCGATCTGGTGGGGCATGTGGAGCGTGATGGTCATCGAGGGCACGGTGCTGCTCCTGCTCGCCACCGTCTATCTCTACCTCCGACGCCTGGCGCCGCTCTGGCCGCCCGCCGGGATCCGGCCGCCGGCCCTCGGCGCCGCGACGGCCAACGCCATGGTCCTCGTGGCGAGCCTGATCCCCACATTCGGCCTGCATCGCGCGGCCCGGCGCCGGAACCGGCGCGCGGTCGGTTGGTATCTGGCGGTGGCCACGATGCTCACCCTGGTGAGCATCGCGTTGAGGGGGGTGGAGTTCGCCCACGCGAACGTGTGGTGGCACACCAACGCCTACGGCTCGATCGTGTGGACGATCCTGGGCGCCCATGCCAGCCACCTGATCGCCGCCGCGCTGGAAGATCTGCTCCTGTGCGCGCTCGTCTTCTTCGGCGCCATGGAGCCCAAGCACTTCGTGAGCATCACGGTCAGCGCGATCTACTCGTACTTCGTGGTGGCGGCCTGGCTGCCGCTCTATCTCCTTGTGTACTGGCTGCCGCGGCCGTGAAGCGTCTCCTGCACGTCGCCCTCGGCATCCTGACGAGCGTCGGCGGGTTCCTGGAGATCGGCTCCATCGTGACCGCCATGCAGGCGGGCGCCGAGTTCGGCTTCCGGCTCCTCTGGGTGGTGGCGCTCGGGACGCTCTGCGCGATCAGCCTCACCGAGATGGCCGGGCGGTTCTCCGCGGTGAGCCAGCGCACGCTCGGCGACGCCCTCCGCGAGCGTTTCGGCGCTCGGGTGTTCGGGCTGGTCGTGCTCGGCGTGGGCGTCACGAGCGTGCTGGTCCTGGGCGCCGAGCTGACCGGCCTCGCGATCGCCACCGAGCTGGCCACCGGCGTGTCGTTCCGCCTCTGGGGCCTGCCCATCGCCTTCCTGGTCTGGCTGATCCTCTGGAAGGGCAAGTTCGGCGTCATCGAGTACGGGGTGGCCGGGCTCGGGCTGGTGACCCTGTCGTTCCTCGTGGCGGCCTTCCGTGTCGATCCGCCGGGACCGGCCATGGCGGCCGGGCTGCTGCCGTCGCTGCCCGCCGAGCCCGACGGCCGCTACTGGTTCCTCGCGGTGAGCATTCTCGGCGCCACCCTCACGCCGTATCTCTTCTACTTCTACTCGTCCGGGGCCATCGAAGACGAATGGACGATCGCGGAGCTGAGCGCCAACCGGATCGTGGCCGCGGTCGGCATGCTGTTCGGCGGGGTCCTCGCCGGCGCGGTCCTGGTGGTCGCCGCGATGGTGATGCCCGACATGCGGATCGAAGACTACGCGGCGTTGCCGCTGGTGCTGTCGCGCGTGTTCGGGCGCACCGGATTCTGGCTCTTCGTCGCCTCGCTCTGGATCGGCTGTCTGGGCGCCGCGCTCGAGATCACCCTGGCCATCACCTACCTGCTCGCCCAGGGCTACAACTGGAGATGGGGTGAGAACCTTCGGCCGCGCGAGGCCTCGCGCTTCGTGCTCACGTACACCGCGCTGGTCGCGGTCGGCGTCTGCTTCACGCTGGCCGGCGTGGACGCGCTCCAGCTGACGAATCTGGCCATGGCGCTCACCGCGGCGGTCTTGCCCCTGGCGCTCTCGCCGCTGCTGCTGCTGATGAACGATCGCCGCTACCTCGGTCGCCACGCCAACGGGTGGCTGGCCAACGGCTTCGCGGTGGTCATCGTCGCGGTCTCGCTCGCGCTGGCGGTCGTATCCATCCCGCTGGCCATTGCGGGCGGCTGATGGACATCCGGCGCGACCTGCTCGACATGCCCCTGATCGGCGCGGACGGCGAGCCGATGGGCCGGGTCGACGGTGTGATCGCCTCGTACACCGACGGCCGCCCGCTGCGGCTGGTCTGGGTCGAGATCGGCGGGGCCACGTTCGCCCGTCGCATCCATCCGCGCCTGGAACGGTGGACGCGCGCCCTGGCGCGGCGATTCAGCCCCTCGCGCGGCCGCGTGTGCCGCATCCCGCTCTCCGCCATCCGGACGTTCGGCAAGCGCCTCAAGCTCCGCGACGACCAGGCCGCGTGGCCCGCGCAGGTATGGGAGCGATGGCTTCGCCACAAGGTGGTCGAGCGCATCCCGGGCAGCTGACCGCGATGAGACGCGAGATCCGAGTCGATCTGTTGCTGGGCCGGGTGGTGCGCGACGCCGCGGGACGGCGCGTTGGACGCATCGAGGACATGCGGGTCGCACGCGACGGCCGCGACTGGATCGTGACGCACTTCCTCCTGGGGCCGGTCGGCTGGAGGCAGCGGCTGTCTCCGACGGGGCTCCGCCTGCGATGGCACACGCTCCGCGGCACCCAGCGCGCGGCGCTGAGGCGGGTCCGCTGGGACGCGCTCGATCTGTCCGATCCGGCGCGACCACAGCTGCGCTGATCGCGCGGCGCGTCGCGCACATCGGGCCGGTCGAAACGACCGGGCGGAGCGGACGTTCCGCTCCGCGCTCCGCGGAATCGTTGAAGGGTGGAGGAGACCGGCGAGGCACGTGCCTTGCTCCTCATCAAGGCACAACGCTACGAGGTGCGACGCTACCGAACGCGGGGAGGACTCGATGACGACCAGCCAGCTCGTGCCGTCGACCGAACAGCTCGGGGATCTCGCGCGCGCGCCGTGGGCCTCGTCTCGCAGCCGGCCCTCACTCACCGCGCTCGCCGCGGGAGCGGTCGGTGGGCTCTACGGGGCCGCCGCCATGAGCGTGCTCCGTCTCTACGCGCGACGGATCGGGCTGATCGACGAGATGGTGCCGGAGTTCATCGAAGAATGGCTGCTGGGCGATCCGGATTCCGCCTCGGCGGAGGACAACGCCCGCCGTCACGTGTCTCATCAGGCGCTGCACCTGGCCTACGGCGCGGGGTGGGGCGCGCTGGCCGGGCCGGTGCTGGCCAAGCGCGAACGCGGCAGCCTGCTTCCCGGGGTGGGCTTCGGGCTGGCGCTCTGGGCGATCGGGCTCGTCGGCCTGCTGCCCCGCCACCGTCGCGGTCGGAAGAGCTGGGAAGCGACCGCTCCCGCCCAGGCCGTCAACGTGCTGGCCCACACCTTGTTCGGGATCGCGGTGCAGCTGGCCGCCCAGGAGGTGTGGGTCAGGCCGCGCCGCGAGCGGAACTCGCGGATCGGCTGAGCGCGGCTGCGGCCGCTACTTCACGCGCGAGCCCGAGGGCACGTCCTTGTCGAGGGTGAGGAGCGACACCGTGCCCTCGTGCGAGGCGGCCAGGACCATGCCGTTGGACTCGACGCCCATCAGGGTGGCCGGCTGAAGATTGGCGACGATCACCACTTTCCGGCCGACGAGGCTCGCCGGCTCGTAGTGCTCGGCCACGCCGGCGACCAGCGTGCGGGTCTCGTCCCCCACCTGGATCGTGAGGTTGAGCAGCTTCTTCGACTTCGGCAGGCGCTCGGCGGCCAGCACTTCGGCGACGCGTAGCTCGACCTTCTGGAAGTCGGCGATCGGGATCTTGCCGCCGCTCCCCTCACTGCCGCTCCCCTCGGCCTGCCCTCTCCCCTCGCCCTGAGGGGTGCCGGACCGAGGGGCTTTCGTATCGACGCGCGGAAACAAGCCGGACACCCGGCTCACCCGCGGCACCGCGCCCAGCCGCCCCACCACCGCGTCCGCCAGCACCGGCACCTCGCCGCGGCCGAGGCCCTCGCGGATCTTCCGCGCCGCGTCCGGCAGGAAGGGATCCAGCAAGATGCCGAGGAACCCGAGCGAGTCGGCAAGCGTGCACAGGACGCGCTCGAGGCGGGGTCGTCGGGCCGGGTCCTTGGCCAGGGCCCAGGGCGCGCTGCCGTCCACGTAGCGGTTCACGGTGCCGATGAACGCCCAGAGGCCGGCCAGCGCCTTCTGGAATGCGAAGTCGCGCATCGCCTGCTCGACCGCCACCCGCGCCGCGGCCGCGGCCTCCACGATCTCCCGGTCCGCGGCCTCGAGCGGCGCGGTCACCCGCCCGATGGGGCCGGCGGCGGCGATCAGCGTGGTCGCCCGGCTCACCAGGTTGCCCAGGTCGTTGGCCAGGTCCGCGTTCAGCCGCTCGACCAGCGCCTCCTCGCTGAAGCTGGCGTCGAGCCCGAAGCTCATCTCGCGAAGCAGGAAGTAGCGGAACGCGTCGTGGCCATACTTGTCGGTGAGCTGGAAGGCCTCCACCACGTTGCCGATGGACTTCGACATCTT
Source organism: Candidatus Methylomirabilota bacterium (assembly GCA_035315345.1). NCBI lineage: Bacteria > Methylomirabilota (SeqCode) > Candidatus Methylomirabilota bacterium. The sequence goes on along the minus strand of DATFYA010000095.1, from coordinate 57,396 downwards.
GCTGCCGCCCAGCGACCAGTAGCCGTGGACGTGGAGGTGCCGATAGAGCGGGATACCGGCCGCCTTCAGCATGGTGGGCCAGTACACCCCGTGGGGCTTCAGGATGTCCTTGCCGATCAGGTGCTCGACGTGCGCCCAGAGCCCGCGCGTCTTCTCCTGTGGCGGCTCCGCGACCGCCGAGTAGTAATTGAGCAGCGCATCGAACCAGACGTAGGTCACGTACTGGTCGTCGAAGGGCAGCGGGATACCCCACACCACGCGCGACTTCGGCCGGCTGATCGACAGATCCTGGAGCGGCTCGCGGAGGAAGCCCAGCACCTCGTTGCGGTACCGCTCGGGCTGGATGAAGTCCGGGTGCTCCTCGAGATGCTTGATCAGCCAGTCCTGGTGCTTCGACATCTTGAAGAAGTAGTTCTTCTCCTTGATGAAGGTCAGCGCGGTCTGGTGATCGGGGCACTTGCCGTCCACGATCTCCTTCTCGGTGTAGAAGCGCTCGCACCCGTAGCAGTACCAGCCGCCGTACTCGCCGAAGTAGATCTCCCCCGCGTCGAAGAGCCGCTGCAGGACCTCCTGCACGACCTTCTGGTGCCGCGGCTCGGTGGTGCGGATGAAATCGTCGTTGGTGATGCCGAGGCGGCGCCAGGTTTCCTCGAACACGGCCGCGATCTCGTCCGCGTAGGCCTGCGGCGTCTTCCCGGCCTTGGCCGCCACCTGCGCGATCCGCTCACCATGCTCGTCGGTGCCGGTGAGGAAATAGACGCGGTCGCCCGCGAGCCGGTGATAGCGGCACATCGCGTCGGCCATGATGGTGGTGCACGCGTGACCCAGATGCGGCCGCGCGTTGACGTAGTAGATCGGAGTGGTGAGGTAGAAGGTGCCCATGCCCGGGGTGGCCGGCCCCTCAGGCCGGCTTGATGTGGTCGCGGCCCTCCCAGGTGAGCTGGGCGAGCGGGACCTCGGCCTCGGTGCCGTCCGGGAACCCGACGATCACCGACTGCTTCAGGACTCGGAGCGAGCGCACCTTGCCGGTCATGCAGCCGCCTCCGCCGCAATCGGCCGAGCAGGCGCTGTTGACCCGCGGCAGCCGCGAGCGCAGCTCCTCGTAGGTCGAGAACTCGTAGAGCAGGCAACACTTGAGCCGGCCGCAGTTGCCGAGCAGCCGGCTGTCGGTCAGCGGCATGTCCTGCGCCTTGGCCATCTTCACCGAGATCGGGTCGAACTTGCGCAGGTGCGACGAGCAGCACAGCTGACGGCCGCACGGCCCGATCCCGTCGAGCAGCTTGGTGGTGTCGCGCGCGCCGATCTGGCGCATCTCGATGCGGGCGTGGAACTCGCGGGCCAGGTCGCGCACGAGGTCGCGGAAATCCACGCGCTCCTCGGAGTTGAAGAACACCACCACCCGGCGGCGCGAGGGCTCGATCTCCACGTCCACGATCTTCATGGCGAGGGATCGGCCGCGGGCCAGCCGCTGCGCGGCCTCGACGCCTCTGACCTCTCGGGCGCGCCGCTCGCGCCAGTCGGTCTCCTCGCCGGAGGTGGCGCGGCGGACGACGCGACGGTACATGCGGCCCCGCTTGAACTCGGGGATGTCGCGTCGGGGACGGCGCACCTCTCCCACGGTGGTGCCGCCGCCCGTCTCCACCACCACGAAGTCGCCGACGTGCAGATCCGTCTCGGTGGTCTGGTAGTCCTCGGCCAGCACCGGCTCGCGCAGCCGCACCCCGACGAGGTAGCGAGGCGCCTCGTCCACCACCGGCTCCGTCGTGACGGTCGGCTCGATCGAATCGCTCATTGGGTCTCGCTCATGGGGAATCTCACTCATGGGGGTCTCGCTCATGGCCTCACGCGGCCAGTCCGGTCAGCCGCCCCAGCAACACCTCGACCGTGAGGCGCGGGGAAACATTGCCCTGGATGGCCAGCCAGGCCTCGCGGCAATCGCGCAGCGCCTCGGTCAGCCGCTCCAGCGACCGCTCGCGCCCCGCCGCCTGCGCCTCGCTCCGGATCATCAGGCGCGCGGGGGCGCCCGCGAGGCCGCACAGCAGATCGCGGTGCCAGAGCCAGCACGCCTCGACGAACGTCTCCGCGGCCTGCCGGTCGCGCCCGATCTGCTCCCCGAGGCGGAGGACGGCCTCGACGCCCTGCTCCCGCGCCTCGACGAGGAGCCGCAGGCTCCGGGTATGCGCGTCGGTGCGCACGTCGGGCAGCAGCGCGGGCATGCCCTCGGTGAGACGCGGATGGAAGCGCACGACCTGGCAGCGCGACAGCACGGTCGGCGGCAGCGCGCGGAGCTGTGAGAGGATCAGGATGATCACGGTCCGGGCCGGCGGCTCCTCGAGCGTCTTCAGGAACGCCTGGGGCGTCGCCGCGGTCATCTTCTCGGCGTCATCCACCACGAAGACCTTGATGTTCGCCTCCAGCGGCTTGAGCGCAGCCAGCCGCTCCAGCTCGCGGACCGTTTCGATCCGCAGCGCCGGCGCTCCCTTGGGGTTACCCGCGGGCGGCGTCGCGCCGAGCACGTGGATGTCGGGATGACGGCGGGGCGGTTGGCCGCCGCGCTCGGCCCGCTGCGCGGCGGCGCTGCCCGGCGGGGCTACCAGTGCCGACGCGAAGGCCAGCGCCGTGGCCTTCCGGCCCGAGCCCTCCGGCCCCACGAAGGCGTACGCGTGCGCGACCCGCGACGTGGCGAGCGCGCGGCGCAGCAGCGTCACCGCCTCGGGCTGGTCACGGATCCCCTCAAGCGCCACCGGCACCTCCGCGACGGCTCAGATGATCGTCCACGACCCGCACCACCTCGGCGTGCAGCGCGTCGGCCTCCTGCGCGGCGTCGAGCACCGCCACCCGGCGCTTGTCGCCCCGCGCGATCTCGAGGTACCCCTCGCGCACGCGCCGATGGAAGGCGAGGTCCATCTTCTCGAACGCGTCGAGCGTGCGGCCCCGGATGCGCTGCATGCCGATGGCCGGGTCCAGATCCAGCACCAGCGTCAGGTCGGGAACGAGGCCGCCGGTGGCGAGCACGTTCAGCTCACGGATGGTCTGGACGTCCAGCCCCTGTCCGTAGCCCTGGTAGGCCACGGTGGCGTCGGCGTACCGGTCGGAGAGCACCACCGCGCCCCGCGCGAGCGCGGGCGCGATGATCCGCGTGACGTGCTCCTGGCGAGCGGCCATGAACAGAAACGCCTGGGTGAGCGGCGTCGGTGTCGGGCCCTCCTCGAACAGCGTGCGGATGCGCAGACCGAGCGCGGTGCCGTCCGGCTCACTGGTCTGGGCAACTTCGAGCCACCGACTGGACAGATACCGCGCGAGCCGGGTGCACTGCGTGGATTTCCCCGAGCCTTCCACACCTTCGAAGGTGATCAGGATCCCCCGCATGCGCGTAACTGTAACACAGTGATTTGCCGAGGGCGCCGCTGCCACCGTCCTACCTGCAGAGGGAAATTGCTTCCCTAATCCTGGCCACGCCGCTTCTTAACGCATGGCAGCGTAGGACGCTCTGATCGGCATTTCGAGCGACTTTGCCGCGTGGCCCGCGTTTTGCTCTCGTTGGAAATCGCCCGGAGCGGAGCGCGGGTTGACGAAGCGCCGAATCCCTCGTCACACACCGGTTCTGAGCGAGGGGGCCCGCCTCCGCTCCCGGGTCCAGACTCACGGGTTGAAACGATGCGGATCGCTCGAGCGTCACAGGGGTGAAAGGCAAACATGACGAAGTCATGCGTCGGCCACGTAGGACTCGCGGGACTGATCAGGACGGCGGTACTCGTCGGACTGGGGGCAATATGGCTGCTGAGTGCCTGACCCTGCACCATGGTGGTCTTCGCGGAGGCGGCCGCGGCTGGAGGGCCGAGCGGTGCGCGACGCCCGAGAGCTGTGAGCTGCATCTGTGCATCGCCGACGGGGACGGCGGCTTCTGGCATCCCGACGACCCGCTGGCGTTCGCGAAGTGGCGCATTCGCGCCGACCTCGACGCCGTCCCGGCCCACGTGATGGTCAATGTCAGCCGGAGCTGGGACATGCTCCGTCGCGCCGCAGTCGTGACGGCGGTGGGACTGGGCGGCACCGTGGCGGTACTCGGCGTGCTCTGGGGGCGTCAGAGGCGCTTCTCCATGAAGACGCTGAGCGGATCCGGCGCGTAGTCGCCGAAGGGCTCGCGCTCGCGGTAGCCGGCCGAGCGATAGAGCCCGAGCGCCTCCGGCTGGTGAATGCCGGTCTCGAGGCGTAGGCACTCGAGGCCCTCTCTCCGCGCTTCCGCCTCCACGCGCTCCAGCAGCCGCCGCCCCAGGCTCATGCCCCGGGCCTCCGGCGTCACGTACATCCGCTTCAGCTCGCCATATCTCTCCGGATCGATCCGCAGGGCGGCGCAGCCCAGGGCAGCGCCGTCACGCCGGGCCACGAAGAACCGGACGGCCGGCGCGGCGAGGGCGTCGACGTCGAGGAAGTGATTGCTCTCGGCCGGGTAGAGCGCGCTCTGATACGCATCGAGGGCCGCCAGCAGGCGCCCCACATCGGCCTGGCGCGGCGATTCCCGCGCGAGCGTGACGTCGCTCATCGCCGCCTGAGCCGTCGCTCGGCGCGCCGGGCATCGGGCCAGTAGCGCAGCGCGGCCGGAGTCAGGGGCAGCGTCCGGCGCGCGATGGCCGCCAGGACGTCCAGCGCGCGCGCCTGACCCCGGCTCCAGGGCAGCCCGTACGCGGCTCGAATGGCCGGGGGCAACAACCCCACCGCCGGCAGGGCGGCCAGCCGGAGCGCGGGCCGCAGCACGCTGGGTACGGGCGGCGCCAGGACCTCTCGCGACAGCCGCCGGGCGGTCTCGGTGACCTCGATCGCTCCCGAGGCGAGCGTCCTCTCCAGGTATTCCTGCAGCTGGGCCTCGGTGCGCGGCAGCCGGCCGGCCGGGATCCCGAGCAGCGGCTCGATCCCGGCGGCGTCGGCGCAGTAGCGGTCGCCCTCCAGGCGATCGATCGGCGCCACGAAGCGCCGGTACGCGAGCAGGAACGAGTCGAGCAGGGTCGCGTGCACCCAGGTGAGCAGGGCCGGATCGTGCGCATCGTAGCCGGCACCGGCCGGCTTGCCGCCCGCGGCCTCGCCGAGGCGCCCGTGCACGCGGTCGTGGATGGCGTTGATCCGCGCGGCCGCGGCCGCCGCCTGCGCGTCGGAGCCGAAGGTCAGCGCGAGCATGGAGCGCAGGGTGCGATCGAGGCGCCTCAGCCAGCCCCAGGGCTCCGTCGTGAACACGCTGTGGTAGGCGACGCCCTGCGCCACCATCGGATGCGCGATCTGCAGCAGGATGGCCCGGCCCCAGCCGGCGAGCAGCACCCGCTCGCGATGGATTGTCCACGCCATGCCGGCGTGCGCGATACCATCGGTGAGGTCGGCCGCGCGCAGATCGGGCATGGACGGTATTATGCCGCGGCCCGGAAACTTGGGGCGGACCCCGGTCGTTGTGTGGGCGTCACCCCTCACTGCGGAAAGGAGAGCGCAATGCGTCGAGCCGTCCCGTTCCTGGCCACGGCCCTGCTGCTGGCCGTCCTCGTCGTCCCGGTCGCCGCCCTGGAAGTCGGCCAGAAAGCGCCCGACTTCACCCTGGCGGCACCCGGAGGCAAGCAGGTCAAGCTGTCTGACCTGACCGCCAAGGGTCCCGTCGTCATCTTCACCTTCATCCAGGCGTTCACCGGCACCTGAACCAAGGAATTGCTCGGCTTCGAGGGGGCCATGCCCCAGTTCGAGGCCGCGGGCGCCCAGGTCGTGGGCGTGAGTGCCGATCATGTCGCAACCCTGGAAGCCTGGCAGAAGCAGAACAAGGTCTCCTACACGTTGCTGTCCGATTTCCGGCGCACGATGCTGCCGGCCTACGACGCCCTGGTCACCGACGAGAAGAGCCCGATCTTCCGGTACGCCAAGCGCGCCTATTTCGTGATCGACAAGAACGGGGTGGTTCGCTGGACCAAGGTCGAGGCCAATCCGCTCGACCTGCTGGATCCCGCGGAAGTGCTGCAGGCGCTCAAGGACGCGAAAGTCTGATGATCGTCCACTCCGCCGCGGCCAGCCTGCTCGCGGTGGCGCTCTGGGCCGCGGCCGCGGTGGCGCAATCCGCCACCGCGCCGGCGGCCTGGGAAAAAATGGGCGTGCAGAGCTACCAGCCGCCCAAACCCGCCCCAGCCTTCACCCTGCCCGGCCTCGACGGCCGCACCGTGAGCCTGAACGACCAGAAGGGAAAGGCGCTCCTGCTCTTTTTCTGGGCAACCTGGTGACCGGACTGTCGGGAGGAGTTACCTTCCGTCAACCGGCTGTACCAGGAGTTCAAGGCGCAGGGCCTGGAAGTGCTGCTGATCTCCTTCCGTGAGAGCGCCGACCTGGTGAAGCGCACCGCGGTGGAGCGCGGGTATACCGCGCCGGTGCTGCTGGACGCCTCGGGCGACGTCACGGGAAAACTTTACGGAGTGTGGGGCCCGCCGACTGCGTACCTTGTGGACCGCGAGGGGCGCCTGGTCGGTCGAATGGTGGGTGCCAAGGATTGGAGCAGCGCGTCGGCGCGGGACCTGATCCGCGCCCTCGTCGCGACGCCTCGCTGAGCGGCCGCGTAAGCACAACTATTCCTTGTCCGCCTCGGACGATCGCAGTAGATTGTTTGTCTCGAAGCCGTCAGCTCCACTGGAGGATTCCATGATCCGTCGAACGCTCCTCATCGCATCCGCGCTGGGCATGCTGCTCGGTCTCGCCGTCGTCGACGCGCAAGCCGCCACAATCTGGACCGATTGGGAAAGCGCCACCGCCAGTTTGTCGAACTCCGGCTCTGCCTCTGGGTCGCTCAACGGTGTGGGTGTGTCCTACACGGGCGAAGTCAGGGGCAGTGTTCTCAACGGGGTCAGCACGAGCTGGTCGCCCGACACCTCATTCATCGGCGGCACCGTCACGACTTCGCCGAGCGTGGTGGGTGACGAGATCCAGCTACAGGGAACCTTCACGGGACCCAACACGATCACCTTCGCGTCGCCCGTGCAGAATCCCGTCTTCGCGATCTGGAGCCTCGGCGCTCCGAACATCCCGGCGTCGTTCACGTTCGATGCGACACCGACATTTCAGGCTGGCGGTCCCAACACCCAGTTCGGCGGCGCCCCGATCACGGTGTTGGGCAATGTGGTCTCGGGCAACGAAGGCAACGGCGTGATTCAGTTCAGCGGCACGTTCAGCTCGATATCCTGGACCGACACGTTCGAAAATTATTATGCCTTCACGGTCGGCGGGAACGGTCCGTTCGGACCGCCCACTGCCGTTCCCGAGCCCGCCACCCTGATCCTGCTCGGCTCGGGGCTTGCCGGCCTCGCGTGGCGTTTGCGCAGGCAGCGCTAGGCGCGTGACCCGCTGACCGCTAGCCGTGTCCTGCGGCTAGCGGCGGCGGGCCCGCCTGATCCCGCGGGACCGCCGCCAACGCGACGAGGGCGCCGACCAGATCGGCGAGCGCGCCGCGGCTCGCCGAATCCCCCAGCTTGCCGTCGCGGAAGTGCCGCGACTCGAGATACACGCTCGTCGGCACCACCAGCGCGCCGAACCACGCGAGCACCGCGCGCATGTGCCAGTCGACTCCCAGGTAGTGATGCGCGGTGGCTCCCATCGCGACGATGCCCACCGGCTTGGCGCGCAGTGCCTCCACCGGGGTCAGGTCGAGCAGGTTCTTGAGCGCGCCGGTGAGCGAGCCGCGATAGACCGGGCTCGCCAGCAGCACGGCGTCGGCCGCGACGAGCGCGCCGACCACGCGCGCGGTGTCATCGGTGAAGCGCTCGAGGGGCCGCCCGTCCGCGAACGAGATGCGGTGCTCCCCGAGGCTCAGCACCGACGCGGTGACGCCCGGCCTCGCGGCGGCGGTCTCCGCCGCGAATCGCACCGCCGCGTCGAGCCGCCCGGGCGGCGTGACCGCGCCGACGACCGCGAGCAGGTTCACGCCGCCGGCCGATCGCGATCCCGGCGGGCCGCCTCGGCACGCACCAGCGGGATCAGCGCGCGGCCATAGTCGGCGGCGTCGTGCAACGGGTCGAAGCCGCGGATCAGCAGCGTGGTGACGCCCAGATCGTAGTAGTCGAGCAGCGATTCGGCGACCTGCTCGGGCGTGCCGACCAGCGCAGTGGTGTTGCCCGCGCCGCCCACCGCGGCCGCGATCGGCGTCCAGAGCCGCTTGTCGTGCACCTCGGCCTGCTGGGCGAAGTCCACCAGCCGCCGCGCCCCGATCGCCTCGGGTAGCGGCAGCGTCCGGTCGCCCTGCTTGGCCCGCACCTGCTCCAGGATCGCGCGGGCCTTGGCCCACGCCTGGGCCTCGGTCGCGGCGATGATCGGCCGGAGCGAGACGCTGAAGCGCAGCTCGCCCGGGTCGCGGCCCTGGCGCAGCGCAAAGGCGCGGAGGGTGGCGATGCGCTCGCGGATCGCGGCGAGCGGCTCGCCCCAGAGCATGTAGACGTCGCAGTGGCGCACGCCGATCCGGTGCGCGGCCTCGGAGGCCCCGCCGAAGTAGAGCGGGATGCGCGGCTGCTGGCGCGGCTTGACGTCCGAGTACGCGCCGGTGACGCGGTAGAACTCGCCGGCGTGGTCGAACGGGCGCTCCTCGGTCCACATCCGGCGCATCAGCTCCAGGTACTCGTCGGTGCGCCGATAGCGGGTGTCGTGCTCCACGAAGTCGCCGTCGCGCGCCTGATCCGCGTCGCTGCCGCCGGTGATGATGTGGAGCGCGACCCGCCCGCCGGACAGCTGGTCGAGCGTGGCCGCCTTGCGTGCGGCCAGGGTCGGGGCCACGAAGCCGGGCCGGTGCGCGATCAGGTACCCGAGCCGCTCGGTGTGGGCCGCCGCGTAGCTCGAGATCAGGAAGCCGTCGGCCGCGGTGGACGTGTAGCCGACCAGTACCTTGTCGAAGCCGGCGTCCTCGTGGGTGCGTGAGAAGTCGCGGATCCAGACCATGTCGATGGCCCCGCCGATGACGTGCACCGCGGCGCCGTCGGCCCCCTCGGGCCGCACCCCGATCATCCCGACGAACTCGATGGCCATCACGCTCTCCTTGCCGCCGCCGGCACGGTCACGCGCGAGGCGATGTGCTCGGCCAGGTGGGCCGCGTCGTCTCCGACGCCGCACAGCACCGACGACCGCAGCGTGTGGAGCCACGGCAGGCCGAGGAAGTAGACGCCCGGGCAGCGCGTGACGCCACGGCGATGCACCGGCTCGCCCCGGTCGTCGAGGATGGGCAGCCGGATCCACCCGAAGTCGCGGCGGAACCCGGTGGCCCAGATCACCGCGGTGATGCCGGCCTCCTCGAGATCCAGCTCACGGATCGGCGGCATCGCCGACGACGCGGGAGGCGCTGCGGTCGGCTCGGCCGGAGCCTCGATGCCGGACCGCTCGATGTACGCGTCGACGGTGCGGGCGAACGCGGCGACGCTCTCGTCGCCGGCGGCCAGCAGCGCCTCCACGTCGTCGGCCAGGCGCAGACGCGAGCCGGTGATTTCGGAGAGATGCCCGAGCAGCACGACGCCGTCGGCGCGATAGCGCCGCAGATCGATGTCGTGGCCGCCGCCGACGCCGGTGACGAGCGGATTCGGCCGCTCGCGCGCCTCCGGCCGCTCATCGATCGGCTGGTCGAGCGCGCCGAGCCGCTCCATCCACCAGAACATGTCGCGCCCGCGGTAGCGGCGAGGAAAGCGGCGATGACGCCCCACCGAGAGATACACGCGCCGTCCCGCGGCCAGCAGGTCCTCGACGATCTGGCAGCCGGATGCACCGGAGCCGACCACCAGCACCGCACCGGCCGGCAGCTGACCCGGATTGCGATAGCCGCTCGAGTGCACCTGGCGCACCCGGCTCGGCAGGGCCCGGCTCGTCGCGGGCACGATCGGCTCCTGGTACGGGCCGGTTGCGATCACCACGTTGTCGGCCTCGATGGGCCCGTCGGTCGTCTCGAGATGAAGCAGTTCGCCGGCGGCCGCCGGCCGCAGCGCGGTCGCGCCGACGCCGGTTCGCACCGGCGCCCGGATGGCGTCGCGATAGCGCTCGATGAACGCGATCACCTCGTCGCGGGAGGCGAAGCCCTCGGGATCGCCGCCGTCGTATGGCTGGCCGGGCAGGCGCATGCTCCAGTTGGGAAACTGGAACATCAGCGAGTCCCAGCGCTCGCTGCGCCAGCGCTCGGCCACCCGGCCGCGCTCGAGGACGACGTGCGGCCGTCGGAGCCGGCTCAGCTGATGGCTCATCGCGAGGCCGGCCTGCCCGCCGCCGACGATCACGGTCTCCTGCCGCTCGCTCATGACCCGACAAGGCTACGGAGACGAGTCGGCCGAGTCAATCCGCCCCGCGCGCGCTTGCGCCGTCGATGCAGGCGCCTATACTGAGCTGGTGTTCCATCCCGTCGTCGACCAGTGGTTCCGTCAGCGCTACACCGAGCCCACACCGGTCCAGGCCCAGGCCTGGCCGCTCATCGCCGCCGGCCACGACGTCCTGCTGACCGCGCCCACCGGCTCGGGCAAGACGCTCGCCGCGTTCCTGGCCTGTCTCGACCAGCTCTTCCGCGAGGCGGTGGAGGGTCGGCTCGAGGAGCGCACCGCGATCCTCTACGTCTCGCCGCTCAAGGCGCTCTCCAACGACGTGCGGCGCAACCTGGAGGAGCCGCTGCGCGAGCTGGCCGACGCCGCGGTGGCGGCGGGGCTGCCCGCGCCCGAGATCCGCACCGCGGTGCGGACGGGCGATACGCCCGCGCACGAGCGGCGACAGGTCGGCCGCCGCCCACCGCACGTGCTGGTGACCACGCCCGAGTCGCTCTTCATCCTTCTCACCGCGGAGTCCAGCCGACGCTGGCTGTCCCAGGTGCGCACCGTCATCGTGGACGAGATCCACGCGGTGGCCGGCGACAAGCGCGGCGCGCATCTCGCGCTCTCGCTGGAGCGGCTCGAGGAGCTGGTGCGGACGGGCGGCGGCGCCCGCCTGCAGCGCATCGGACTCTCGGCCACCGTCCGCCCGATCGAGACCGCGGCGCGGCTCCTCGTCGGGGGCGACCGGCCGCGGCCCGAGATCGTCAACGTCGGCCAGCGGCGCGACATGGACCTGGCGGTGGAGATGATCGGCGACGAGCTGGGCGCGGTCTGCACCAACGAGCAGTGGGAGGAGATCTACGACCGCGTGGCCACCCTGGCCCGCGAGCACCGCTCCACCCTGGTGTTCGTCAACACTCGCCGTCTGGTCGAGCGCGTCACCCGTCACCTGGCCGAGCGCCTGGGCGCCGAGCGGGTGGCCGCGCATCACAGCAGCCTGAGCCGGCAGCGCCGCTTCGACGCCGAGCAGCGGTTGAAATCGGGCGAGCTGTCGCTGGTGGTGGCCACCGCGTCGCTCGAGCTGGGCATCGACGTGGGCACCGTGGACCTCACGTGCCTGATCGGCTCGCCGCGCTCGATCGCGACCGCGCTGCAGCGGGTGGGCCGCTCCGGCCACGCCCTGCTCGCCACCCCCAAGGGCCGCCTCTTCCCGCTCACCCGCGACCAGCTGGTCGAGTGCGCGGCGCTGGCCCGCGCGGCGCGCCGCGGCGAGATCGATCGGCTCGCGCTGCGCGCCGCGCCGCTCGACGTCCTCGCCCAGCAGATCGTGGCCATCTGCGCGAGCGAGGAGCAGGACGAGGACCGGCTGTTCGCGCTGTGCCGGCGCGCCGCGCCGTACGCCGATCTCACCAGGCACGACTTCGACCAGGTGGTGGACGTGCTGGCCGACGGCATCGCCACCCGGCGCGGGCGCGCGGCGGCGCGGCTGCACCGCGATGCGGTGGGGCGGCGCCTGAAGGCGCGCCGCGGCTCCCGGCTGGCCGCCATCACGTCGGGGGGCGCGATTCCGGACAACGCGAACTACGACGTGGTGCTGGAGCCGGACGAGACCACGATCGGCTCGCTCGACGAGGACTTCGCGATCGAGTCGATGGCGGGCGACGTCATCCTGCTCGGCAACACCTCATGGCGCATCCGGCGGATCGAGAGCGGGAAGGTGCGCGTGGAGGACGCGGGCGGTGCGCCGTCCACCATTCCGTTCTGGCTGGGCGAGGGGCCGGCGCGCACGCCGGAGCTGTCCACCGAGCTCGCGGCGGTGCGCCAGGGCGTGGCCGACCGGCTGCACGAGCCGGAGGCGGCCGTCGCGTGGCTCGAGCAGGAGACCGGCCTCGACCGCCGCGGCGCCACGCTGGCCCGCGACTACATCGCGGCCGCGCAGGCGGCCCTGGGCGCGGTGCCCACGCGGGAGACGGTGGTGGTGGAGCGCTTCTTCGACGAGGCCGGTGGCATGCAGATGGTGATCCACGCCCCCTTCGGCGGCCGCGTCAACCGCGCCTGGGGCATGGCGCTGCGCAAGCGGCTCTGTCACTCGTTCAACTTCGAGCTGCAGGCCGCGGCCACCGACGACGGCGTGCTGCTCTCGCTGGGCCCGCAGCACAGCTTTCCGCTCGACGCGGTCTTCGAGATGCTGCACCCGCCCGGGCTCGACGAGCTGCTGATCCAGGCCGCCCTGCAGGCGCCGATGTTCGCCACCCGCTGGCGCTGGAACGCCACCCGCTCGCTGGCGCTGCTCCGCTGGCAGGGCGGCCGCAAGGTGCCGCCGTATCTCCAGCGGATGCGCGCCGAGGATCTCCTGGTCGCGGTGTTCCCGGCCCAGGCCGCCTGCCAGGACAACATGGACGGCGGGCCCGTCGAGGTACCGGACCACCCGCTGGTCCGCGAGACCCTGCGGGATTGCCTGACCGAGGCCATGGACATCGACGGCCTCCGCGCCGTGCTCACCGCGCTCCACGACGGCCAGATCCGGCGCGTGGTGCGGGAGACGCCGGAGCCGTCCGTCTTCGCTCACGAGATCCTGAACGCGAATCCCTACGCCTATCTCGACGATGCCCCGCTCGAGGAGCGGCGCGCCCGCGCGGTGACCCTGCGGCGCGGCCTGCCCGCGGCGGTGGCCGACGACGTCGGACGGCTCGATCCCGCCGCGATCGCGGCGGTGGTCGAGGAGGCGTGGCCGGATCTGCGCAACGCCGACGAGCTGCACGACCTGCTGCTCGACGTGGGCCTGCTCCCCGAGCACATGGCCGAGGCCTGGACCGGCTATCTCGACGAGCTGATCGCGGCCGGGCGCGCCGCGCGACTGCGCGAGGGCCCGCGGGTCGGCTGGGTCGCGGCGGAGCGCCGCTCGCTGGCCGCCGCCGTCTGGCCCGGCGCCCGCTTCGAGCCGGACGTGACCGAGCCGCCCGCGCGCCGGCCGCCCACGTGGTCGGATCGCGAGGGCGCGCTGGTGGAGCTCGTGCGCGCGCACCTGGGCCTGGTGGGCCCGACCACCCCGGCCGCGCTCGCGGCCACGCTCGCGGTGGCGCCCGGCGAGGTGGACGCCGCGCTCGTCGCCGTCGAGGCCGAAGGCGGCGTGCTGCGCGGCCGCTTCACGCCCGAGGGCCTCGCCGCCGACGCAGTGGAATGGTGCGATCGGCGGCTCCTCGCGCGGATTCACCGGCGCACCCTCGAGGGGCTGCGCCGCCTGATCGAGCCGGTATCGGCGGCGGTGCTGATCCGGTTCCTGCTGGCCTGGCAGCACGTGAAGCCCGGCACGCAGCAGCACGGACGCGACGGCCTGCTGCGGGTCACCGAGCGGCTGCAGGGCTTCGAGATCGCCGCGGGCGCCTGGGAGCGCGACGTGCTCCCCGCGCGCGTGGCCGGCTACCAGCCGGGCTGGCTCGACGAGCTGTGCCTGTCGGGGGAGGTCACCTGGGGTCGACTCGGTCTGCGCGAGAGCACGCGCCACGCCGGCCGGCGGCTCTCGCCCACGGTGCCGATGGCGCTCCTGCTGCGTCGCGACCTCGGATGGCTGCTCGACGCGCGTCCCGAATCGGACGGCGCGGCGGAGGCCTCGGCCCGGCCCTCCGGTCCTGCCCACGACGTGCTGGCCTATCTCACGCTCCGGGGCGCCTCGTTCGTCGACGACATCGCAGCCGGCGTGCGACGGCTTCGGATCGAGGTGGAGGAGGCGCTGTGCGAGCTGGTGACCGCCGGGCTCGTCACCGGAGACGGCTTCGCCGGGCTGCGGAGCTTGATGCACTCCGAGAAGCACCGGCGGCCACGTCCCGGCCGGCCGGCCGCCCCCCGGCCGTCGCCGGGTACCGGGCGCTGGGCCCGCCTCGTGCCGCCCGCCGCGCCGTCCGCCGACGACCTCGTGGAGGCCCGCGCCCGCCAGTACGTCCGACGCTACGGCGTGGTCTTCCGCGATCTGCTGCAGCGGGAGCCGGGGCTGCCCGCGTGGCGCGACCTGCTTCGCGTGTACCGACGTCTCGAGATGCGCGGCGATCTGCGCGGCGGCCGCATCGTGGGCGGATTCGTCGGCGAGCAGTTCGCCGCCCCCGAGGCGCTCGAGTCGCTGCGGGCGCTGCGGCGGGAGCAGGGGGGCGAGCAGACCGTGCGGGTGTCCGCGGTCGACCCGCTGAACCTGGTGGGCGTCATCACGCCGGGCCCGCGCGTGCCCGCGGTCCTCGGCCACCACGTGGAGTATCGCGACGGCGTGCCCATTCCCGAGGAGCCGCGGAGCCGCCGAGTACGGGCGGCGTCGCGGAAGCGCCGCTAGCGGCGCAGGGTGTCGCTGAGCCCGCGAGTCTGGATGCCCCCGGTGAGATCGGGGTCGACGTTCGGCTTGCGCATCGGGGTGGGTTGCGCGTTGCGCAACGTCTCATCGCTCCGGCGCCGATCGATCTCCCGGATCGCCTGCGCCGTGTCCTCCTCGAGCTTCTTCGTCGGCACCGGCCGGACGGGCGGGGTGCGCGGCTTGTACTCGAGATCGATCGATCCCGGCGTGTTCTGAGCCGGGACCGCTCCGGCGCTCAGCAGGACCGTCAGCACCGCCAGCAATGCGATCCTCATGGCACCCTCCGGTCACGAGGGTAGGCACCGGCGACCCGGCCTGTCAAACTTTGAAAACCGCAGATAGTCTCGGTCATGATGGCCCGGTGGCGCGATACGATGTCCGATGGGGCGGCAGCGGCTCGATCACGTGGTGCGACGCGGGAGTGACGCATGACGATGCGACGGATGGGGTACGTGGCTGTCGTGGGCTGGCTGGCTTTGCTTCCATCGGGGAGCCCGGCCCAGGACGCGGTGGATGCCAGCTCTCTGCGGCTCCGCTGGGACGTGGATCCGCCCGCGCAGGGGCTGCAGACGGTGTGCGGACGTGTGTTCAACGACCAGCAGATGGCCGCGCGGCGAGTCCGCGTCCGCGTCGAGGGTCTCGATGAGCGTGGCGAGGTGACCCGGCGCCGGGACGGCGACGTGCTCGGCCAGATCTCGTCGAGGAGCGCCGGGCTCTTCTGCGTGAGCATGGCGGCCGGCGCGGCCACCTACCGGGTCACCGTCGTCTCCGTCGATTGGGTCGCCGAGACTCAGTCTCCCTGAGACCTTGGTAGTAGCCCGCGCTCACCGCGTCGTCGGCTCGCCCGCGCCGGGCTGGCGGGTGAGCCGCAGATACGGCTTGAGCGCGCGCCAGCCTCCCGGGAACTTGCCCCGGGCCTCGTCGTCCGAGACGGCGGGCACGATGATCACATCCTCGCCCGGCTTCCAGTTCACCGGCGTCGCCACCCGATGGGCGTCGGTGAGCTGCAGCGAGTCGATCACCCGGACGATCTCGTCGAAGTTCCGCCCGGTGGTCTGGGGATAGGTGAGGAAGAGGCGCAGCGTCTTCTTCGGGTCGATCACGAACACGGTGCGGACCGTGTAGACCTCGTCGTGAGCGGGATGGATCATGCCGTACAGGTTCGCCACCTTCCGATCGGGGTCGGCGATGATCGGGAAGTTCACCGCCTGCCCTTGCGTCTCCTTGATGTCGGCCAGCCATCCCTGATGCGAGGCGACCGGATCGATCGAGAGCCCGATCGCCTTCACCCCGCGCCGGGCGAACTCGGGCGCCAGCCGCGCGACGTAGCCCAGCTCGGTGGTGCACACCGGGGTGAAATCGCGCGGGTGCGAGAACAGGACGGTCCAGCTGTCGCCGGCCCACTCGTGGAAGCGGATCGGGCCGATGGTGCTCTCGGCCTGGAAGTCGGGAGCGGTATCACCGAGTCGTAGCGTCATCGTGGTGTCTCCTTGGTGGTGGGTTTCTGTGGATGCTCGCGCTCAAGCCCGTTTCACGCTCGTCTCCTCGAAGCACGAAAGCCGAGGAGGATCGCCGGCTCGCGACCCTCACTCGGCTTTCTGTCTCGGTGCTGCGACTTGTGCCTTCTAGGGTTGCCTCATCCGAAATACCGGAACGGAATCTCCACCCAGGCTTTACAGCGTGGACACTTCGCGGTGACCCGTCCCGAGGCGCGGTCGACGCGCACGATCGCGTTCTTCACGACGACCGCGTCCGGTCCGGGCACGACGATCTTGGTGGCGCAGACCTGACAACGGATCGCGACGGGGGCGTCGACAACGGGAGGGGCTAAGGCGGCCACGGTCGAATAGTACTATCCCGACCGGCTATGTCAAGAACTGTCTTTGATCCCGCCCGAATTGACCAATTTGACTTCGTGGAGGGGAACGGGCGCCGCGATGCCGGCCGATCCGAAGCGCTCGATCAGCGCCCGGTACACCTCGCCCTCGGCGATCACCACGTCCGGCACCTGAACCCACGGGTGGATGCCGATCCGGATCCCGGCGACCTCGATCTGCCCGACGCCGATCACCGGCGCCGGCTGCGGCAGCACCCGCGGGTTGGCGCTGACCACGTCGCGCACCAGCGCCAGCACCGCGTCGAGATCGGAGCCGTGTGGCACGCTCACGGTCAGGTGAATCTGTCGGACCGTGCCGAAGTTGTGGAGGATCTCGCCCACGATCTTGCGGTTCGGGATGATGATGCGCGACCGGTCAGGGTGCAGCAGCGTGGTCGAGAACAGCTCGATGGTGGCCACGTCGCCCTTCATGCCCACGATCTCGATGTGCTCGCCGACCCGGAACGGCTTGGTGAAGATGATGGTGAGGCCGGCGATCACGTTGCCGAGCACGCCCTGCAGGGCGATGCCGACGCCGAGACCGGCGACTCCGATCCCGGCGACCAGGGGGGCGATCTGGAAGCCGAACTTGTCGAGCGCGATGACCAGCGCGAACAGCAGGACGACGACTCTCACGACCCGCACGATGAGCCGGAGCAGCGGCGGCTCCAGCGCCATGCGCCGGAGCGGCCGCTCCACCAGCCCGCCGATCCACCACGCGAGGACGAACCCCGCGCAGAGGATCACGATCGCCCCCAGCACCTGGAATCCGTAGCGGATCGCCAGGTCGATGATCAGGTCGTGGGCGGGCACGGCCATTCCCCGGTCACCCGGTCAGGTCGTGAGAGTCCCGATGCTCACCGCTCCTTGGTCAGGAACGTATCATTGCGGTTCTTCGACCAGCACGACTCCTTGTGCTCGGTGCAGACCGGCCGCTCCTTGCCGTAGGAGATCGTGGTGATGCGGCTGGCCTCGATGCCGTTGGCGATCAGGTAATTCATCGCCGACTTGGCCCGCCGCTCGCCGAGGGCCAGGTTGTATTCGGCGGTGCCGCGCTCGTCGCAGTGCCCCTCGATCAGCACGAGCTGGTTGGGATTGGCCTTGAGATAGGCCGCGCCGGCGTCCAGCACCTTGGCGTCGGCGGGACGGATCTCCGCCTTGTCGAAGGCGAAGAAGATCTGCTTCAGCGCGTCGTTGGCCCGGTACTCCTTCGGCGGGGCCGGGGGCGGCGGGGTCGGCGCGGCCACCGGCGGCGGCGTCGGGGCCGGGGCCGGAGCGGGCGGCGGCGGCGCGGGCGCCGGCGGGGCGGCGGCCGGCGGCGGCACCGGCGGGGGCGCGCTGGCCTGCGTCATCTGGGGCCGCTTCGGGCAGCCCGCGAGCAACAGGGTGAGCGAGAGGATCGGAATAACCGTGGCCAGTGACCTCAGGTGTCGATTCATCGATTGGTCTCCTATTTCTTCATGCGTTGCTCGAGCCCCTTCAGGAGCTTCTCCGCCTGGTCGATGTTGCGGCGAGCGTTCGCGTGGTTGGGATCCATCTCGAGCACCACACGCCACTCCGCGATCGCCTCCTTCAGCTTTTCCTCCCGATAGAACCGCACGCCCTGCGTGTAGTGCTGTTCGATGGTACGCGTACGGGCCTGCTTGAGCAGGGCCGGCGCGTCCTCGTAGTCCGGCTGCATGCGCGTCAGCATGGTCAGGCTCTGGATGGACTCCGGATACTGCTTGGCCTCCATCTGGCTCTTGGCCTGGCCGTAGAGCGCCTGCTTCCTCAGCGCGATGCCGTCGCGATCCCCCGGCTTGCCGGCCAGGTACTTGTCCACCGTGCCCAGCGCGTCGGGGTAGTCGCTGCGCTCGAGCGCCTCGCGCGCCTCGGCCAGCAGAGGATTGACCTCGGGCGCGAGCTCCTCCTTCGCCGGAGGGGCGGGAGCGGGCGCGGCCGGCGCGACCGGCGCCGAGCGCGGCATGTCCGGGGTCGGCACTGCCGCCACCACCGGCGGCGGCTTGCGCGCCTCGGCGTGCACGAACGGCACGCCCGGGATCTCGGGGATCTTGAGCGTGCTGCCGGGGGCGAGGCGCGGGTTCGGCGGCAGCTGGTTGGTCTCCCAGATCACCTCGGAGCGCGAGCGGTCCCCATAGTAGCGCTGGGCCAGCGCGCTCAGGGTGTCCCCGGCCCGGACGGTGTGGGTGATGAACTCCACCTCCCGGGTGTTGCTCTGCAGGAGATCGAACGCGCCCCGGTTGCCCGGATCGAGCGCGAGCGCGGCGAGGAACTTGCGCCGCGCCTCCACCTGCACGCCGCGGGCGAGTGCCTTGCGCCCCTCGTCGACGCGCTCGCCCACCTGCTGCTCGATCTTCGTCTGCAGCACGCGCAGACTCTCGCGTGCCTTCGCGTCGCCCGGGGTGATCGTGAGCACGATCTTCCATTCCTCGGCGGCGCGGCGGAGCTGCCCGTCCCGCTCGAGCGCCTCGGCCTGCTGGCGATGGCGGACCGCGATCGGGTCGGCGGCGACCGGCGCGGAGGCCGCGGCCGGCGCCTTGGCGCTCGGCGCGGGGCGGGTGCCACCGCCGGCGGTCGCGCAGCCGCCGAGGGCGAGCATCGCGGCGAGCAGCGAGAGCCCGCGCGCCCGCGTCACCGCAGATTCTCCTCCTGGAAAACGTTGAGGTTGCGCACGAAGTCGTCCAGGGTCATCTCGGAATAGATCTGGCTGCGGTGCCCGGTCAGCGGCCGCACGAAGGAGGCGTTGCCCTGCCGGCGCACCGAGAAGGCCGCGATGTAGCCGTGCTCCGTCACCTTGGGCAGCAGGCCCTCCTCCCAGCGGCCGTAGGGATAGGCCAGGATCTGGCTGCGGTGGCCGAGGTTCTTGCTGAACAGCTCCTGCGGCTGCTCCAGCTCGGCCTGCATGCGGCGCGCGTACTGCACCTCGGTCTCGCCGGTGGCGCGGCGCAGGTCGGCGTGGGTCTTGGTGTGGGCCTGGACGTCGAAGCCGTCGGCGGACAATTCGCGCAGGTCGCTCCACGACAGCGCCGCGCGCCCGGCCCCGACCCAGTCCGTGTAGACGAAGAGGGTGGCGGTGAACCCCAGCTCCTTCAACACCGGATAGGCGTAGTCCTTGAACGCGCGGTAGCCGTCGTCGAAGGTCAGCACCACCGCCCGTTGCGGCAGCTGACGGTTGAGGCGAGTGAACTCGATGAAATCGGCGAGGCTCACCACGCGGTAGCCGTTGGTCTTGAGATACCGCATCTGCTCGCGGAAGCTCGAGGCCGCCAGCACCAGCCGGCCCTTCGCCTGCTCGGCGAGGTTGTGGTAGGTGAGGATCGGCACGATCTGGTAGCCGCCCGGCGTCACCCCGGAGAGGTTCCACGGCTTGCGCGGGATCACGACTTCCTGGCCGGGGGCGAAGGCACGCATCCCGGTGTAGTCCTCGATCATCCACGCCCGGTCGGCGCCGCCCAGGTAGCGCGCGGCGAGCGTCTCGGGAGTGTCTCCCGCCTGGGCGAAGGTGACGACGAAATCGTCGGACTGGTACGCGGCGGGCCGCGGCGCGGATTGCGCGGGCGCGGGCCGGGCCGCGGGGGTGGCGGTCGGGGCCGCCGGGTCCGTCGAGGGCCCCATCGAGGCGCAGGCCGAGAGGAGGAGCGCGGTACCCCCGAGGGCCAGCGCGCGCGCGCGAGCGGTCCGATTCATCGCCTCACTATCCTAAACGACCGAGGCGAATAACGGGATCAAACTAGGGAAGCAGGCCGAGCACCTCGTGGACCTCGACCTCCTCCTCCTTGCCCTTCACGCGGATGCGCCCGAGCGGCCGCGTCTCCACCAGGTCGTGCACGCGCTCGTAGGTGCGATGGCTGATCAGGATCTGGCCGGGCTTGGCGCTGGACTCCAGCCGCGCGGCCAGGTTGACGCTGTCGCCGATGACCGTGTACTCCATCCGGTCCTCGGTGCCCACCGTGCCGGCCACCGCCTCGCCCGCGCTGACCCCGATGCCCACCGTGATCGGCTCCTTGCCCTCGCGGGCGCGGCGCTCGTTCAGCCCGCCGATGCCCTCCTGCATGGCGAGCGCGGTGCGAATGGCGCGCTCGGAGTGGTCGGGATGCGCCATGGGGGCGCCGAAGACCGCCATCACCGCGTCGCCGAGGAACTTGTCCAGGGTGCCGTCGTGCTTGAAGGTGGTCTCGATCATCAGGTTGTAGAAGTCGTTGAGCAACAGCACGACCTCCTCGGGATTCATGCGCTCCGACATCGGGGTGAAGCCGCGCACGTCGCAGAAGAGCACGGTGACCTCCCGGCGCTCCCCGGTCAGGGCCAGCTTCTCCGGGTTCTTCAGGATCTCCTCGACCACTTCGCGCGCCACGTAGCGGGTGAAGGCGCGCTTGATCATCTCCTTCTCGCGCAGGCTCCGCGCCATGTGGTTGAAGGACTCGGTGAGCGCGCCCAGCTCGTCGCGCGACGCCACCGGCAGCGAGATGTTGAAGTTGCCCGCCGCGATCGCGCCGGTGGCGCGCACCAGGCGGAAGATCGGGCGCGAGAGCAGCGCGGCGAGGCCGACCGCCCCGCCCAGGCCGGCCAGCACCATCAGCAGCGTGATGAGCAGCGCCTGGTTGCGGGCGCTGGCCAGCGCCGCGTGGATGGCCTCCTCGCTGAAGCCGAGGTAGAGCGCGCCGACCGGCACGCTGCTGTAGACGAGGGGGACCGCGAAGTCGATGATGCGGCCCTGCGGGGCCTTGTAGGACTGCACCAGCAGCCGGTCCTTCAGCGGCCGCAGTCCCTTGGGACGCTCCACCGCGGTCTTCACCGCGGCCCGCGGGTCGGAGTGGGCGAGGACCTTGCCGTCGTGATCGGCCACGATCACGTAGGCCACGTCGGGATCCTTCATGGCGTCGGTGACGAGGACGCCGAGGGTCAGGTCGTCGCCGGTGAGCAGCGGCGTCTTGGCCCCCGCCGCGAAGTTCTCGGCCATGGTGAGGCCGCGCTTGGTCATCTCCGCGGTCAGGCTCTGCTGCTGCTGGCGAAGCAGGAAGAGACCGACGAGGGCCACCGTGAGCACGACCAGCGCGGTGATCAGCAGGCTGAGCTTGACCTTCAGCGGCACCCGGATCGGAGCGGTGCCCGCGACGGCCACCGGGGTCGCCGGGTCTGCCGTCGCCGGCTGCGGATCGCTCGAGGTGGCCTCCACGCGGGACCGGCCTACAGCCCGTGCCGCGGAAAGATCCGCTCGTGGATCTCGCCGACCTGGCGCCGGGCGTAGTCCTCGGTCCAGCGGTGCGTCTCGGGCGGCACCGTCTCGACGGGATCGCTCAGGGTCATGTGCGCAAGGCCGAGCCGCTGCATGTCGGGGTGACTCTCGGGCGGCAGAGCGTCCGGCAGCGCCACGTCGTTCATGGCCGCCCACGCCGCGGTCCAGGCCCGGGCCACGTTGGCGAGGTCGTAGCCGCCGCCCCCGAGGGCGACGACGCGCGGAGCCAGCGGCAGCAGCCGGCGCACCGCGCGGTCGAAGCCCTGCACGGTGAGGCTCAGGTGGGTGAGCGGGTCGGTCCGGTGCGAGTCGATGCCGAGCTGGATGACCAGCGCGTCCGGCCGGAACGCGGTCACCAGCGGCGGCACCACCGCCTCGAACGCCTCGTGGTAGACCGAGTCGTCGGTGAGCGGCTGGAGCGGCACGTTGACGGAATAGCCCAGGCCGTCGCCCTCGCCCATCTCCACCACGAAGCCGGTGCCGGGAAAGAGCCGATCGCCCCGCTCGTGGGTGGAGATCGTCAGCACCTGGGGGTCGTCGTAGAAGGCGAACTGCACGCCGTCTCCGTGATGGGCGTCGATGTCCACGTAGGCCACCCGCAGGCCGCGTCCGCGCAGGTGCATGATCGCCAGCACCGCGTCGTTGACGTAGCAGAAGCCCGAGGCACGCCCGGGCATCGCGTGGTGGAGCCCGCCCGCGAAGTGGAACGCGCGGTCCACCTCGCCGCCGGCCACGAGCTGCGCGGCCAGCAGGGAGCCGCCCGCCGCCAGCTGCGCCGCTTCCCACACCCCCGGGAAGATCGGGTTGTCGCCCGGGCCCAGACCGTAGCGCGCGGCGTGGGGCACCCAGTCGCCCGCGCTCACCGCGCGGAGGATCTCGATGTACTCACGGCTGTGGAAGCGGGCGATCTGATCGAGCGGCGCCGCCTCGGGCGCGAAGACCTTGGCGCGGGGCAGCGCGGTGAGACCGTAGGCCTCCATGAGCCGCCACGTGAGCCCGAGCCGCTCCATGCGCAGCGGATGCTCGCGCCCGTAGTCGAAGTGGCGCCACTCGTCGGAATAGACGATCGCGGTCGTGGTCATGGGCGGCGCCGCGGGAAGCGAGGACGCTTCCAGGTGCCGGACTTGCCGCCGGACTTCTCCACGAGGCACAGGTCGGTGAGGACCACGCCCCGGTCCACCGCCTTCACCATGTCGTACACGGTGAGGCCGGCCACCGCGGCCGCGGTCAGCGCCTCCATCTCCACGCCGGTCTTGTCCACCGTGCGCACGCGCGCGAGCACGGTGATCGTGGACCGGCGCGAGTCGAGCACGAACTCCACGTCCACGCCGGTGATCCGCAGCGGATGGCACAGCGGGATCAGATCGGGGGTGCGCTTGGCCGCCATGATGCCCGCGGTGCGGGCCACTCCGAGGACGTCGCCCTTGGCGAGCTGGCCGGCGCGGACGGCGCCGAGCGTCGCCGGCCTCATCCGGAGGGTCACTCGGGCGGCCGCCTCGCGGACCGTCTCCGACTTGGCGGAGACGTCCACCATGCGCGCCTCACCGGCGGGAGTCAGGTGGGACAGGCCGCGGAAGCCCTGCACGTTCCGCGGCGTGGACATCGGCCGGGTTCGGGACCCGACTCAGGCGTGCGTCGCGGCGCGCGCGTGTCGGAGGAGGACCTCCATCCGATCCTTCGCGATGAGCTTGAGCTTCTTCAGCTCGCTCACACGCCACTGCTGCTCGGGAGAGAGAAAGCCCCGACCGTTGAGGTCGGTCAGCTCTCTTTCGTAGCGCTGGTGCTCCTCGCGGAGCTTGCGGAAATCGTGGTTCTCCGTGGTGAGCCGCTCGATGAAAGCTTCGGCGTCGGGCATGCGGACCTCCTTGCGAAGCGCTGGCTCAGGACCCTGCCCCAGCTGCGGATCGATGTACCCGCGTTATACTCCCCCGCTCTCCGGACTGTCAAGGCTTCGGGAGTGGCGCAGCAGGTGCGGCGCAGTGGCCTTGAAGTGCGCGGTCACCGGACTGCCCGTTGCGAGCCGCAGCTCGTCGACGGAGCGCTGCGTCACGAGCGCCACGAGAGGAAACCCGCAATCAATGGTCACGCGCACATGGGGTCCGCTCGCGGCCATGCGCACGATGTGCCCGGCGAGATGGTTGCGCGCGCTCGACGGCGCGTCGCCGGTGCGGGCCGAGAGCGTGACGTCCTCCGGACGAACGCAGAGCCGAACCCACTCGCACGCCTCGGCCGGCTGGGCGACCTCGATGGTCTGCGGGCCGGCCTCGAGGATGGCCAGCCCGTCGGTCACCGCGCGGACCCGACACTCCACCAGGGTCTCGACGCCGACGAAGCGCGCGACCTCCTCGGAGACCGGCGCGCGAAACACCTGGCCCGCCTGGTCGACCTGGAGGAGCCGCCCCCGGAGGATCACCGCGACCCGATCCCCGAGCGCCCGGGCCTCGCCCCGGTCGTGGGTGACCAGCACCGCGGTCGCCCGGCGGCGCCGCAGGATCCGGCCCAGGTCCTCGATCAGCGTCTCCCGCGTCGGCTGATCGAGCGCCGAGAACGGCTCGTCCAGGAGGAGCAGCTCGGGCTCGAGCACCAGGGCCCGGGCCAGCGCGGTGCGCTGGGCCTCTCCGCCGGACAACGTGCGGGCCTGGCGGTCGGCCAGGTGCGCGATCTCCAGCAGCTCGAGCCACTCGGCCACCCGCGGCGCCGTCCTGGCCGCGGCGACGCCCCGGAAGCGAAGCCCCAGGGCGACATTGTCGCGCACGGTCGCGTCGGTGAGCAGCGGCTCCTGGAAGACGCTGGCCATGCGCCGGCGGAGCGCCAGGCCGTCGGCCGGGCTCACCCGCTCGCCCTGGAAGCGCACGCTGCCCGCCGTCGCGGTCTCCAGCAGCCCCATCACGCGCAGCAGGGTGGACTTGCCGGCCCCGTTGGGCCCGATCACGGCGAGGACCTGGCCCGCGTCCACCGCCAGGTCGGGGACGTCCAGCACGGTCGTCTCGCCGCGGACCACCCGGATGGCGTGCAGCGCGACGACCGGGACGGCCATCACGCCGACGGCAGCACGTGGATCGCGCCCCGATGGAGCGAGAACTGCCAGTGCCGGTCGCGCTCGATCTCGAGGATCTCGTACACGAGCCGCGGCACGTCCAGCTCCAGATCGTAGTCGCCCTGCGCGGGCTCGCCCGGCTCGTCGAGCCGAAGGAAGAGGGTCCACGCGGTGCCCAGGTCCACCTCGCGCACCACGGTGCCGGACATGAGGTTCATGTGGTGGGCGCCGTCCACCCGGTCGCGGTCCTTCCGGATCAGCCGGACATACTCGGGCCGGATGTAGAAGGCGAGTGGGCTGTCCGGCGCGGGCAGGTAGGAGCGTATGGGCGAGTTCACCGCCTCGAGCAGCTGCCCGCGCCAGCGGAGCTGGATGCGGTCGGCGGTGGCCTTGAGCGTGACCCCCTGCACCAGGTTCCGGATGCCCATGATGCGGGCGACGGCGCGCGACGACGGCCGCCAGAGCAGCTCGGCCCGCGGCGCCGCCTGGATCACGCGGCCCTCCTCGTACACCACGATGCGGTCGCCCAGCCGGTAGGCCTCGCCGAGATCGTGGGTGACCAGCACCGCGGCGATGCCCCAGTCGGAGAGGACGGCGCGCAGCTCGTCGCGCAGGGCCTGGCGCAGCGGCAGGTCGAGGGCCGACAGCGGCTCGTCGAGCAGGAGCAGGGCGGGATTGGTGGCCAGGGCGCGCCCGAGCGCGACCCGCTGGCGCTGGCCGCCCGACAGCTCGCGCGGATACCGCTCGGCCAGCGCGTCGAGACCGAGGCGGGCCAGCACCTCGTCCCCGCGCCGGGTTCGATCCGCGCGGCTCCGCTCGCGGAGCCCGAAGCCGACGTTGTCGCGCACGGTGAGATGCGGGAAGAGCGCGTAGCCCTGGAACACGTAGCCGACGCGTCGGCGCTGGGGCGGCACGTCGATGCCGGCGGCCGCGTCGAAGAGCACCTGGCCGTCCACCACGATGCGTCCCGCATCGGGACGCACCAGCCCGGCCAGGCACTGGAGCGTGAGCGTCTTGCCCGCGCCCGAGGGACCGAAGAGCGCGGCGACACCGTCACCCGCGCTCCACTCGACATCGAGGGTGAAGCCGGGCAACGACTTGCGGATCGACACCTCGAGGCGGCTGGTCATGTCGCCCGCGCCCCGAGCCGATTGGCCGCGATCAGCACCACGCACGACAGCGCGGTGAGCGCCGCCACCAGAGCGACGGCCTCGCCGCTCTCTCCCGTCTGCACCGCGGTGTAGATCGAGAGCGGCACGGTGGTGGTCTTGCCGGGGATGTTGCCGGCCAGCATCAGCGTGGCACCGAACTCGCCGAGGGCGCGCGCGAAGGCCAGCACCATGCCGGCCAGGATGCCGTTGCGGGCCAGCGGCAGCGTGACCTCGAGCGCGGTGCGCAGCTCGGAGCGGCCCAGCGTGTAGGCCGCGCGCTCGAGGTCTCGGTCCACCGACTCGATGGCGGCGCGCACCGTGCGCACCAGGAGCGGCAGCGCCATCACGGTGGCCGCGATCACCGCCGCGTACCAGGTGAAGGCCACCGTGAAGCCGGTCAGCTCGTAGAGCGGGCGCCCGAGCAGCCCACGGCGGCCGAGCAGGACGATGAGGTAGTAGCCGACCACGGTGGGCGGCAGGATCAGCGGCAGGGTGACCAGCAGATCCACCAGGCTCTTGCCCCAGAAGCGCCGGCGGGCCAGCACGTAGGCGATGGGAATGCCGACCAGCGCGTTGAGCGCCGTGGCCGCCACCGCCACCTGGAACGACAGCCGGAGGGCGGAGATGCTGTCCGGGCTCACGATGGGGGCCCTGAGCCGACGGCCTCGAGCGTGGCCGCGCCCGCGGGCACCGTCAGTCCTTGCCGATCATGACGTCGGAGGCCTTGATGACCGCGTAGGCCGGATCCCCGACCTTGAGCCCGAGCGATTCCACCGCCTCGTTCGTGATCGAGGAGAAGACCACGGTGCCGCCGCCGACGTCGATCTTGACGTGCGCGGTGGTCGTACCCTTCGTGACTTCGAGGATCTTGCCCTTGAAGATGTTGCGGGCGCTCAGGCGCATGGTGGCCTCCTTTGTCCTCCGGCGACGTTCAGGCCGCGGCCGGCCGACTCAGCGGGCACCGGCCGGCGGCGGCTGGAAGCCGAACCGGCCCAGCACGGTTCGGCCCCGGGGGCTCTCGAGCAGATCGAGAAACGCCCCCCCGAGGGCCGGCTGCTTCGAGGCCGCCACCACCGCCCCCGGATAGATCACCGGGCGGTAGGTGTCTTCGAGCGGACGGAAGGCCTCCTTGACGCCCTGGGCGCGCGTGGCCGCATCGGTGGTGTACACGAACCCGGCGTCGACCTCGCCGCGCGCGACGTAGTCGAGCACCTGTCGGACGTTCTCCGCGAACACGAGCTTGGGCTGCAGGCGATCCCAGAGGTCGAGCTTCTGCAAGCTCTCCTCCGCGTATTGCCCGGCGGGCACGCTCTTGGGATTGCCCACCGCGATCTTGCCGACCCGCGCTTCGAGGAGATCGACAGCCTTGACGACGTCCAGACGCGAGTCCGCCGGCTTCACCACCGTGAGCACGTTGCGGGCGAAGGCGCGACGAGTCGTCGCCACGATCAGGCTCTGCTTCTCCAGCTCGTCCATCTGCCGCTGGGCCGCCGAGAGGAACACGTCCACCGGCGCGCCCGCCTCGATCTGCTTCTGCAGATCACCGGAGGCGCCGAAGTTGTACCGGAGCGCCACGCCCGGATGCGCGGCGGTGAATCCGCGGCCGAGCTCCACGATGGCGTCCTTCAGGCTGATCGCGACCGACAGCGTCACTTCCTGCGCGCGGACGACCGGCGCGCCGAGCAGGAGCGCCGCGAGAGCCAGCGCGAGCATCTTCACGAACCGCATCCGTGCGTCGCCTCCTGAGCGTGCGCTCGATCGTGGTACTGTAGGCCCGTCATGGCCACCCGACCGTCGCCGCCCAATGCTACGCAGCGCGCTGCGGCACTTCAAAATGCTCACGAGAACATAATCGCCGCCCAGGTCAAGACGAAGGTCTGGCTCGAGCTGGCCGGCGACTTCTTCGCGGGCGACGGCGGCATCCATCTGCTGGGCGGGATCCTGCAACACGGCTCCCTGGCCCGCACCGTCCGCGAGATCGGCTGGTCGTACCGGCACGCCTGGGGCTACCTGCGGCGCGCCGAGCGCGCGCTCGGGACTCCGATCGTGCGCAATCGACCCGGGCGCGGAAGCGCGCGGGGCATGGAGCTGACCGAGACCGGTCACCTCCTGCTGGAGCGCCTACGCGCCCTGCGCGATCGGATCGACGAGGCGCTCGGGCCGAGCGGACCGACTCCGGACGAGGTGGCCGCCCGCGGGCGGGCCCCGCGGGCGGCGGTGCGGTCGGCTCGAGGTCGGCGCGCGGCCAGATCCCGGGCGCGGGCCGGCAGCCCGTCCTCCGATCGTCCGACGCGCTGACGCCGCGCGCCGGGCGCTACCGGGACTTCCCGGCGGTGATCGGCCGCTCGCGGTAGCGGGCGGGGAACGTCTTCTTCAGGTGCTCGAGTTTCGGCAGGTCGTGGACCACGATGTAGGGGTACGTCGGATTGCGGATCAGGAAGTCCTGGTGGTACGCCTCCGCGGGATAGAATCCTCCGAGCGGATCCACGCGCGTGACGATCCGCCGGCCGAAGACCCTGGCGCGGTCGAGCTGGGCGATGTAGGCCAGGGCGATGCGCTTCTGCGTGTCGTCGGCATAGAAGATGTTGGACCGATACTGCGGCCCGACGTCCGGCCCCTGGCGATCGAGCTGGGTGGGATCGTGCACCACCGAGAAGTAGATCTGGAGGATCTCGCCGTAAGAGACCTCCTTCGGATCGAAGCGAATCTCCACCGACTCGGCGTGACGGCTCGCGCCCCGGCTGACCGTCTCGTAGTCGGCCGTCTCGCGCGTGCCGCCGGCATAGCCGGACAGCACTTGCTGGACCCCGCGCACGTGCTGATAGACGCCCTGGACGCCCCAGAAGCACCCGCCCGCGAGGACCGCGACCTGAGTGGCCCCCGATACATTGTCGACCGGCGGATTGTCGACCGCGGGGGGCGGCACCAGCACCGCGGCCTCGCCCCCGAAGCCGACGGCGCGCGCTCCGACCCCGAGGCCGAGGGCGAGCGAGAGGGCGGCCGCCGCGGCCGTCCATCGCCGAATCGTGCGCCGAGGGATCGAGCTTCGCATCGTCGTGGACCTCGTGCCTCTTTCCGTACCAGTCGCGCCTGACGGTGTCAACCGATGGTGGTAGGCTACGCATGACGCCCATGAGCACCTCCGTCACCCCGGCCAGCCTGGAGACTGCGCTGCGCGAGCGCGGAGCCGGCGCCTACGTCATCACGGTCGGCGAGGCGGGGGCGCCTCACGTCGTGGCTGCCGAGGTCACGCCGCATTCCGAGGGGCTGCTCGCCGTGGTCGGCTCGCGCACCGCGTCCAATGTGCGGGCACGCGGTCAGGTCTCGCTGCTCTACCCGGCTCGCCACGACGGCGACTACAGCCTCATCGTCGACGCGGTGGCCACTCCGGACCCGGGTGGCGACGGCAGCCGGCTGCGTCTCACGCCCACCCGCGCGGTCCTGCACCGACCCGGGCCCGCCCCGTCGGCCGCGGCCTCGGCGTGCGGGTCGGACTGCGTCCCGATTCCGCTGTCGTCTCCCCGGTAGAGGCGCGCGCGGCGGACGGTCTCGCGCTTCGACGAGCGACCGCTAGGCGCGGCGGCGCTGCTGGATCCAGCTGAGCGCCCAGTTCACCAGGAAGGTGATCACGAGCAGGATCACCGACAGCGCGATGGCGAGGTCGAAGTTGCCCTTGCCGGTCTCGAGCACGGTGGCGGTGGTCAGCACGCGCGTCGAGCCCTTGATGTTGCCGCCGAGCATCATGGAGGCGCCGACCTCGGAGATCACGCCGCCGAAGCCGGCCATCACCGCGGCCAGCATCGGCAGCCGCGCTTCCTTGAGCAGCACCCAGATCATCTGGATCCGCGAGGCCCCGAGCCCCAGCATCTGCAGGCGGAACGCCTCGGGCACCTGCTGGACCGCGGCCAGGGTGAGGCCGGTCACGATCGGCGCCGCGATGACCAGCTGGCCGGCGATCATCGCGGCCGGCGTGTAGAGCAATTCGAGGAAGCCGAGCGCGCCGTTGCGCCAGAGCAGGATCGTCACGAAGAGGCCGACCACCACCGGCGGCAATCCCATGCCGGTGTTGACCAGGCTCACCGCGAGGGCGCGGCCGGGGAAGCGTGACAGCGCGAGCAGCGCGCCGATCGGCACGCCGATGAGCAGCGACAGCAGCGTGGCGGTCGCGGAGATCTGCAGCGACAGCCAGGCGATCTGCCAGACCTCCGGGTCGCCGGCGACGAGCAGCCGGAGCGCTTCGAGGAGGCCCTCGCCGAAGAGGCTCACCGCGCCCTCGGCGACGACCTAGAGATCCTCGTCCTTCTTGCCGGCGATCGGCACGAAGAGGGGCTGGCCGTACTTGTCGACGCCGAAGGTCTTGATGACCGCCTGGGTGTCGGGCGCCAGGATGAACTCGGCGAACGCTCGGCCGCCCGCGGCATTGACCCGCGGGCCGTTGGCCGGATTGACCTCCATCACCGAGTAGATGTTCAGCAGCGGCCGGTCCTTCTCGACCAGGATCGGGAGGTCCACGCGCTTCTGGAAGGCGAGGTAGGTGCCGCGGTCGGTCAGGGTGTAGGCGCGGCGGTCGTTCGCGATGCCGAGGGTCTGTCCCATACCCTGCCCCGACTCGATGTACCAGGCCCCCTTCGGCTCGACGCCCGCCTGCTTCCACAACCGGTGCTCCAGCACGTGGGTGCCGGACTTGTCGCCGCGCGAGACGAAGCGCGACTGGCTCTCCGCGATGCGCTTGAGCGCCTCCACCGCCTTCGGCACGCCCCGGATCTTCGCGGGATCGGCGGGCGGGCCGATGATCACGAAGTCGTTGTACATGACGAGGCGGCGGTTGGACATCTTGCCTTCCTCGACGTACTTCTTCTCGACCGACGGGGCGTGGGCCAGCGTGACGTCGGCCTCCCCGCGGGCGGCCAGGGCGAGGGCCTGGCCGGTGCCGACCGAGATGGTCTTCACGGTGAGGCCGGTCTTCCTCTCGAACATCGGCACCAGCACGTCGAGCAGGCCCGAGTCCTGGGTGCTGGTCGTGGTGGAGAGAATGACGACGTTGGACCGGGCGAGCGCGGGCGCCGGCGACGACGGCAGCGCCAGCGCGAGCGCCAGCCAGAGTCCCGCGCGCGATCGAGCCATCATCATGGCGAACCTCCGTATGACGAGTCTCCGCGGCGCAGGCACCGGCCGTCGCAGGCGGAAGAGAGCGGCCATCGCGATGCGCGATGGCCGGATGCACGCGAGAGCATACCGACCCGCGGGAGCGCCGTCAACGGAGCGGCTCCGCGTTTGACGATGCTCGAAGCCGCATAGTAGACTCCGCGTTGGTCCGATCGCCACCGCGGTGTATCATGACGGGCGCGCGCCAGATCCCCCGGGAGACAACATGCGACGATTCGATCTCGTTCTGCCGAACACCGTCGAAGACTGTCTGAAGATCCTCGCCGAGCGAGGCGCCGAGGCCAAGCTGGTGGCCGGAGGCACCGATCTCCTGCCCCAGATGAAGAACGGCGTCCTGAAGCCCGCCGTGGTGGTGGACCTGTCCGGCATCGCCCGGGTTCGCCAGGTCCAGAACGGCAACGGCCTGCGCATCGGCGCTGCCGCGACCGCGCGCGAGCTGGAGGTGAGCCCGGCGCTGCGCGGCCCCTATGTGGCGATCGCGGAGAGCGCGGCCCTGGTCGGGTCGCTCCAGGTCCGCAACCTGGCCACGGTGGGCGGCAACCTGTGCAACGCCGCGCCGTCCGCCGACATGGCCCCGCCGCTGGTGGCGCTCGAGGCCGAGGCCGTCATCGCGGGCCCGAAGGACGAGCGGCGCGTGCCGATCGCCGACTTCTTCACCGGCGTGCGCCAGACCGTGCTGGCCCCCAACGAGCTGCTGGTCGAGCTGATCGTGCCGCCGCCCGGCGCCCACTCGGGCGGCCAGTACCTGCGCCACACGCCGCGGCGCGAGCTGGACATCGCGGTGGTGGGCGTGGCCTCGCAGCTCACCCTGGCCGACGGCCGCTGCACCAAGGCGCGCATCGCGCTGGCCTCGGTGGCCCCGACCCCGGTGCGCGCCACCGCGGCCGAGCGGTCGCTCGAAGGGCAGCCGGTGACGCCCGAGGCCATCGAGCGCGCCGCGACGCTCGCGATCGAGGCGGCCCGGCCGATCAACGACCAGCGCGGCTCCGTCGAGTTCCGCAAGCACCTGGTCCGCGTCCTCACCCGTCGCACGCTCACGACCGCGCTCGCCCGCGCGAGCGCCTGATCCGGAGGCTCCACATCGTGGCCAAACACGTCCTGAGCTGCACCATCAATGACCAGCCGGTCGAGGTGCTGGTCCAGCCCTACACCACCCTGCTCGACGCCCTCCGGGAGGACGTGGGCCTGACCGGACCCAAGGAAGGCTGCGGCACCGGCGACTGCGGCGCCTGCACCGTGCACGTGGACGGCAAGGTCGTGGCGAGCTGCCTGATGCTGGCGATGCAGGTGCGGGGGCGGAAGGTTCGCACCATCGAGGGGCTCGCGGCCGCGGACACCACCCTGCATCCGCTGCAGGATACCTTCGTCCGTCACGGTGTGCCCCAGTGCGGGTTCTGCATCCCGGGCGTGCTGATGGCGGCGGCCGCGCTGCTCGAGGAGAAGCCGCGGCCCTCGGAAGAGGAGATCCGCTACGGCATCGCGGGCAATCTCTGCCGGTGCACCGGCTACACCAAGATGGTGGCGGCGATCACCGAGGCGGCGGGCACCATGGCCTCGAAGAGGAGCGCTCGATGAGCACGATGAAGACCACGCGCGACGTCAAGGGAGTGGGAGTCTCGATTCCGCGGCCGGACGGCCCCGAGAAGGTGACCGGACGGGTCCAGTACGTGGCCGACATCCAGCCGAAGGGCCTGCTCCACGCCAAGCTGCTGCGCAGCCCGCACGCGCACGCCAAGATCGTTTCCATCGACACCAGTGCGGCGAAGGCGCTGCCCGGCGTGCGCGCGGTGCTCACTGCCAGGGACATCCCGCACCTCAAGAAGAAGGCGCCGACGCGGGCCCACGCGGTGCTCGCGATCGATCGCGCGGTGTTCATGGGCCAGCCGGTGGCCGCGGTGGCCGCCGACGAGCTCGCCATCGCCGAGGAGGCGCTCGATCTCATCAAGGTCGAGTACCAGGTCCTGCCCGCCGCGATCGATCCGCTCAAGGCCATGCAGCCCGGCGCGCCCCCGGTGGCCGACGCGGGGACCGAGGCCGACACCAGCGAGGCCCTCGCCCACTCCGCGGTGGCCATCGCCAAGAGCGAGGCCCCCGCGAAGGCGGTGAACATCTCGCAGCAGGCGCGGCTGCAGCGCGGCGATCCCGCCAAGGGCTTCGCCGAGTCCGACCACGTGCTGGAGAAGACCTACCGCGTGCCGATGGTGCACCAGGGCTATCTGGAGCCGCACGCGGTGCTGGCCGAGTGGGACCGCAATGGGCTGCTCACCCTGTGGGCCAGCACCCAGGGCTCCTTCAACACCCGCTCCGAGGTCTCGGACGTCCTGGGGATCCCCGAGAACCAGATCCGGGTGATCCCGGTGGAGTGCGGCGGCGGCTTCGGCGGCAAGATCCGCGCCCTCTGCGAGCCGATCACCGCGGTGCTGGCGCAGGTCACCAAGCGGCCGGTCCGCTACGTCATGACCCGCCGCGAGGAATTGCAGGCGGGCATGCCCGCGCCGCAGGTCATCATCAAGCTCAAGACGGGAGTCAAGCGCGACGGCACGCTCATGGCGATCGACGCCGAGACCGTGATCGACTCCGGCGCCTACTCGGGCGCGGTGCTCGCGGTCAGCGCGGTCTTCCTCGGCAGCATGTACAGGTGGCCGTCGTTCGACATTCGCGGCTTCGAGGTGCTGACCCACAAGCCGAGCGTGGCCGCCTATCGGGCGCCGGTGGCGCCGCAGACCATCTTCGCGATCGAGTCGCACATGGAGCAGATCGCGCGCGACCTCGGCCTCGATCCGGTGGAGTTCCGGCGACGCCACCTCAGCAAGCCGGGCGATCCGATGGTGAACGGGCAGCCCTGGCAGTCCAACGGGGCCCACGAGGTGCTGAGCCGGATCGCCGAGCATCCGCACTGGAAGTCGCGGAAGGAGTGGGTGGCCGCGGGCAAGAACGGCAAGCGGCGCGGCGTCGGCCTGGCCCTCGGCGGCTGGCTCGGCGGACTGCAGCCGACCGGCGCGACCGTGCGCTTGAATCCCGATGGCTCGCTCGCGGTCCTCACCGGCCAGGTGGACATCGCGGGCACCAACATCTCGCTGGCTCAGATCGCGGCCTCCGCCTACGGGGTGGACACCGACCTGGTGCGCATCACCACCGGCGACACCGACACCGCGCCCATGACCGGGCTGAGCGCGGGCAGCAAGACGATCTACACCGTCGGCGCCGCGGTGCTGCAGGCCGCGGAGGACGCGCGGCGGCAGACCTTCGAGATCGCCGCCGCCGAGCTCGAGGCCTCGGTCCACGATCTGGAGCTCGTGGACGGCAAGGTCACGGTGCGCGGCATGCCGGACAAGGGCATCACGCTCGCCACCATCGGCAAGAAGGGCAACCTTTACATGTCAAAGACCCCGCCGGTGCTCGGCAAGGCCAACCCGGCGTTCAGCCAGCAGGCGCCCGGATTCGCGGCGCAGCTCGCGCGTCTGGACGTCGATCCCGACACCGGCGAGGTGACCATCCACGATTTCGTGATCGTGCAGGACGTGGGCCGAGCCATCAACCCGCTCGGCGTGGAGGGCCAGATGCAGGGCGGCGCGGTGCAGAGCCTGGGCATCGCGCTGACCGAGGGGCTCATGTTCGACGACAGCGGTCGGCTCACCAACCCGAGCCTGCTCGACTATCGCAAGCTGACCGCGGCCGATCTGCCGAATCTCGAGACCATCATCGTCGAGGTGCCGTCGCCCGCCGGACCGTTCGGCGCGCGCGGGGTGGGCGAGCCGCCGATCGTGCCCGCCCCCGCCGCCATCGCCAACGCGGTCAACGACGCGGTCGGCGCCCGCATCACCGAATTGCCGCTGAGCCCGGAGCGCATCGCGCTGGCCCTGGCCAACGGCAAGCACTAGGTCATCGGAGGGGGCCTCGACGGCCCCCTCCGAACCTCCCCCAGGATAAGGGGGGCGCGGGCGAAGCCCGCGCTCGAACAAACGTAACTCAGACGCGGTCCCAGGAGCCGGCGCCCAGTAGGGGCGAAGGCCCCCTCCGGGTTTAGCAGGGAGGTTCGTCATGAAGGCAGGCGAGATCTTCGTCGCGGGGAAGTGGCAGGCGCCGCGGTCGGGCGAGACCTATCAGCCGATCAACCCGGCCACCGAGGAGCCGGTGGGCACCGTCGGCCGAGGCGACGAGCGCGACATCGATCTCGCGGTGACCGCGGCTCGCAAGGCCTTCGACGAGGGCCCGTGGCCCAAGATGACGCCGCACGAGCGCGGGCGGGTCGTCTGGCGCCTCGGCGACCTGATCCAGCAGAACCTCGACGAGATGGCGCGGCTCGAGAGCCTCTGCACCGGCAAGACCATGTTCGACTCGGCCAAGGTCGAGATCCCGTTCGCGGCCGAGGTGTTCCGCTACTACGCGGGGTGGGCCACCAAGATCCACGGCGAGACGCTCGGTCTTCGCGACAACGCCTTCACCTTCACGCTGCGCCAGCCGGTCGGAGTGGTCGGGGCCATCGTGCCCTGGAACTTCCCCTTCCTGCTCTCCTCCTGGAAGCTGGCCCCCGCGCTCGCCGCCGGCAACACGGTGGTGATCAAGCCCGCGTCGCAGACGCCACTCACCGCGCTGCGCTTCGCCGAGATCTGCCAGGAGGCCGGCGTGCCCGAGGGCGTGTTCAACGTGGTGACCGGCCCCGGGGGCAAGGTCGGCATGGCGCTGGTGCGGGACCCGCGCGTCGACAAGATCGCCTTCACCGGATCCACCGAGGTGGGCAAGCAGATCATGCGGGAGGCGGCGGGCACGTTGAAGCGCCTCTCGCTCGAGCTGGGCGGCAAGTCGCCCAACATCGTGTTCGCCGACGCGGACATGGAGGCGGCGGTACGCGGGGCGCTCACCGGCATCTTCTACAACAAGGGCGAGGTGTGCGCGGCCGGCTCGCGACTCTTCCTCGAGGACTCCATTCACGACCAGTTCATGTCCAAGCTGACCGATCGGGTCAAGGGTCTGAAGGTCGGCGACCCGATGGACAAGGCCACCCGCATGGGCCCCGTGGTCTCGAAGAGCCAGATGGAGACGGTGCTCTCGTACATCGAATCCGGCAAGCAGGAGGGCGCGCGTGTGGTCGCGGGCGGCGGCCGCGCCGACGTCGGCACCGGCAAGGGCTACTTCGTGCAGCCCACCATCTTCGACGGCGTCACCAACGACATGAAGATCGCCCGCGAGGAGATCTTCGGGCCGGTCCTCTCGGTGATCCCGTTCCGCTCGGTCGAGGACGGCATCGCCCAGGGCAATCACACCTCGTACGGCCTGGCCGCCGCGGTGTGGACGCGCGACGTGGGCAAGGCGCTCCGGGCGGCCAAGGCGATCCGGGCCGGCACGGTGTGGGTCAACGCCTACAACCTCTTCGACGCGGCGCTGCCTTTCGGCGGCTTCAAGGAGTCGGGCTTCGGGCGCGAGATGGGGTCGGTGGGGCTCGACAACTACACCGAGGTCAAGACCGTCTGGGTCGACCTGTCGTAGCCGTCCCGGTGCGGACGGGCCATGCGCTCGCCGTCCGCCGATAGCGTCCGACACGACCTCGTGCTGGTGGGCGGCGGCCACGCCCACATCCAGGTCCTCGAGCGCTGGGCCATGGCACCCGTCGCGGGCTGCCGGCTCACCCTGGTGGTCGATCGGCCGGTCGCGGTGTACTCCGGCATGGTGCCCGGGTTCGTGGCCGGCCAGTACACGAGCGTAGACCTCGAGATCGACGTGCGGCCGCTGGCGCGGCGCGCCGGCGCTCGATGCATCGTCGCGGCGGCCACCGGCGTTGACGCCGATGCGCGTCGCCTCCTCCTGGGGGACCGTCCCCCGATTGCCTACGACACGGTGTCCTTCGACATCGGCTCGACCGTCGCCGGCCGCGACGTCCCCGGGGTGCGCGAGCACGCGATCCCCACTCGCCCCATCGGAGGCTTCGTCCGGCGCGTCGACGACGTGCTGGCCGCGGCGCGGAGCCGCGATCCCTTCCGCGTGGCCGTCGTCGGGGCGGGCGCGGGCGGGGTCGAGGTCGCCTTCGCGCTGGCGGCGCGGCTGCGCCACCCCGATGGCCCACGCGTCGAGGTGCGGCTG
Organism: Candidatus Methylomirabilota bacterium; assembly: GCA_035315345.1. NCBI lineage: Bacteria > Methylomirabilota (SeqCode) > Candidatus Methylomirabilota bacterium. Next base: position 20,242 of record DATFYA010000095.1, on the reverse strand, counting down.
CTCGAGTCGGGCCCGCGCGTGCTGCCCGGCTACGCCGCGAGCGCGGCCCGCCGCGTCGAGCGCGGGGCAGCCGGGCGCGCCATCACGATCCGCTGCGGCGCGGTGGTCACGCGGATCGACGGCGAGGCGGTGTACCTGGCCGGCGGCGAGCGGGTGGCCGCCGACGCCGTCGTATGGGTCGCCGGTGCCGCCGCGCTGCCGCTCTTCGCGGGTTCCGGCATCGAGACGGACGATCGGGGATTCGCGCGGATTCGCCCGACGCTGCAGTCGGTGAGCCGCGACGACGTCTTCGCGGCCGGCGACTGCGCCGCGTGGACGGCGGGGCCCGCTCTCGCGAAGGCCGGCGTGTACGCCGTCCGCGAAGGGCCGGTCCTGGCGCACAACCTGCTGGCGCGGACGCGCGGCGACGGGCGGCTCCGCGCCTACCGCCCCCAGCGCGATTTCCTCTCGCTGCTGAACCTGGGCGACGGGACGGCGATCGGCACGAAGTGGGGCCTGACGCTCGAGGGCCGGGCGGTGTGGGCCCTCAAGGACTGGATCGACCGGCGCTTCGTGCGGCGCTTCCAGGTGCTGGGCCCCGACGACGCCGTGACCGCCGACTTCGCCCGCGCGCCCATGCCCGGGGGCGACATGCTCTGCGGCGGCTGCGCGGCCAAGGTCGGCGAGACCCCGCTCGCCCGCGTGCTGGAGCGCCTCGGCGTCACCAGCGATCCCGCCGTCGTCCTGGGACTGGCCCAGCCCGACGACGCAGCGGCGGTCGAGACGGAGCGGGGCGAGATCGTCGCGGCCACCATCGACGGCTTCCGGGCGTTCGTCGACGATCCCTATCTCGTCGGCCGGGTCGCCGCGGTCAACGCGGTGAGCGATCTCTGGGCCAAGGGGGTGGCGCCTCGCTTCGCGCTCGCCCAGGTGACCGTGCCCGACGGTCAGACGGCCGCGGCGCAGGAGGAGATGCTCTACCAGCTGATGGCCGGTGCCCGCGCCGGCCTCGATGCCGACGGCGTCACGCTCGTGGGCGGCCACACCACCACGGGCCCCGAGCTCGTCGCCGGCTTTGCGGTGTGGGGCTTCGCGCGCGCGGCCGACTCCCTCCTCCGCATCGGGGGACTCGCCGCCGGGGATCGGCTGATCCTGACCAAGCCGCTCGGAACCGGCGTCGTGCTGCAGGCGGACATGCGCGGGCTCGCGCGCGGCGAGTGGGTCGAGGCGGCGAATGCCTCGATGCTTCGCTCCAACGCCCACGCCGCCCGTGCCGCTCGTACGTTCCGTCCCTCGGCCGCCACCGACGTGACCGGCTTCGGCCTCGCCGGGCATCTGGGCGAGATGCTCCGCGCGAGCAAGGCCGCGGCCGTTCTCGACCTCGACGCGATCCGCGCGCTGCCGGGTGCGGTCTCGCTGCTGAGCCGCGGCATCCGCAGCACCGCGCACCCGGAGAACGCGACGGCCCGGCGCGCGATGTGGGTCGAGCCGGAGGCGGCCGGGCGGCCCGCGCTGGACCTGCTGTTCGATCCCCAGACCTCGGGCGGCCTCCTGCTCGGCGTGGCCGCCGAGCGGTGCGACGCGCTGCTCCGGGCCCTGCGCGAAGCCGGCGATGACGCCGCCGTGATCGGCCTGGTCGCCGCGCCGCGGCCGGACGGCGCGTTGATCCGGGTGACCGCGCAGGCCTAGGCGCGCGCCGGCCGGGGCGGGGCGATCTCCACCACGAGCCCGGCGCCCCAGCCGTACTTGGCCTCGGACCGCCGTCGCACGGTCCGGACCAGCCCGGAATCGCCGCCGCCCTCGACCACCCGCGCCCGGCCCTGGAAGCGACGGGCGCCGACGCGCACCCGCACCACCGGATCGGCCAGGATGTTCTGCACCCACCGGGCGCCGGCCGTGCTCGGCCACCAGGTAGTAGCGGCCCTCGTGGCGGGTGAACCACAGATCTCGATCCGCCGGGGTCGGCCGGAGCGGCGGCGAGGCTCGGCCCTCACGCGCCGAGAACGCGCTCCAGCGCGATGCGGCCGGCGCCCGCGTAGACGTTGAAGCCGCCGCCCCGGACGAAGCCGACCAGGGTCATGTCGGCGGCGATCGCCATCTCCACCGCCATGCTGGACGGCGCCGATACCGCGGCCACCACCGGGATGCGCGCGGTCAGCGCCTTCTGCATGATCTCGAAGCTGGCGCGCCCGCTCACCATCAGGAGGTGCCGGTCGAGCGGCAGCCGGCGGGCCAGCAGCATGTGCCCGACGACCTTGTCGACCGCGTTGTGCCGGCCGATGTCTTCTCGCAGCACGAGCAGCCGGCCGTCGGCGTCGAACAGCCCGGCGGCGTGCAAGCCGCCGGTGCGCTCGAAGGTTGCCTGCGCCCGGCCCATGGCGCGCTCCAGGACGGAGAAGATCGCCGCCGGGAGCCGGAGGTCGGCGGTGACGGGGGGCAGATCGGCCTGGATGGCCTCGATCGTGACCTTCCCGCACAGCCCGCACGAGGACGCGGTCACGAAGTTGCGCCGCAGCCGCTCGCGGGCCGCCTCGATGTTGCCCTTGAGCAGCACGTTGATCACGTTGCCGGCATTGGGCTCGCCGTCGGCACGATAGGGCGCCAGGACGTCGAGGTCCTCCGCGCTCCGGATGACGCGCTCGGAATGAAGGAAGCCGGCGACGAGCTCCTCGTCGTCGCCCGGCGTACGCATGGTGACGGCAAGGCTGTGGCCGCCCAGACGGATCTCGAGCGGCTCCTCGACGGCCACGTGATCGTCGGCACGCGCGATGTCGTCCTCGCGCACGCGGACGATGGGGTGCTTGACCGCCGCGGCGCCGTTCGGAGCGCGGATCTCGGGCTCGAGAGTCATCGGGACGAGACCTATATATATCAGAGGACGGTCGATGCGGGTCCGACCGCGATATGAAGACCGACCGGCGACCGCGAGCGCTGGCGGTGAGTCAGCCCTGGGCGAGCGCGAGATCGGAGCGGTCGTCCTCCTCGTCCCCGTTTCGCAGCAGATCGAGCAGCCGCGGGTCCGCGGGCACCAGCACGCCGGTGGCGCCGGCCTCCGTCCCGGCGTGAATGAGCCGGCGCCAGTCTTCCCGTCCCTCGGGCCTCGGGATCCGGGCCCAGATCTCGAAGGGGTCGTCGGGCCGCTGCGTCCGCGCTGCCGCGATCTGCGCCCGGCTCGCTCCCGGAACCTCGCCCGCCACGAGCAGACCGTCGGTCAGCCGCGTGGCGATGGCGAGGCCGTTCCCGGCCGACCGAAGGAACACCGGCTGCGGCCCGCACCGGCGGACACAGCCGATCGCGGCCTCTACCACCGGCGCGGGACCGGTCTCGGGCACCGTGAGGAGCACTCGCCCGCGCGACAGCCGGTCGAGGGTGCCGATCCGACGGGCGAAGGCCTCCGGCCTGGCGATGTCGTCGTCGGACACCGGGACCATCAGGCGCGTGCCGCCGGTCACGCTGGCGACGCTCGCCAGGATCAGCCACGCGTCGAGCCCGTCATCGGGGAGCCAGAGGGAATCGACGCCGGCCGCGTCCAGGGCTCGTGCGTCGGCCAGGTACTCCGCGCCGTCGGCGAATCGAGACGGCAGCAGGACGCCGATCTTCACCATGTCACCCCTGACACCATGTCACCCCTGACACCACGTCACCCCTGACACCACGTCAGGCCTGTCCACACGTCAGGCCTGGGCGCCGAAGACCACGACCATCCTGAGGGCGAACGCGCCGATGAGCCCGAGCCACGCGGCGAGCACGGGGGGGCGCGCCCGACGCGACATCGCCAGCGGCACGATGATACCGAGGGCCACCAGCAGCCAGAGCACGAGCCAGCGAGGTGCGAACAGCTGGACCGCGAGCGTCCCGAGCGTGGCGAAGAAGATGACCAGCAAGACCAGCTCGAGCACCGTGAACACCCGGTCGACCCGGGCCAGCTTGCCCTCCGTGGTGATCTCCTCGCCACGCCGGCCGGTCACGATCGCCAGGGCGGCCGCACCGGTGCTGAGGCCGGAGGCCAGGAAGAGGCCCCCGAGCGCCCACGTGTCGCTCCACACCGGCTGGTTGCTGACGCTGAGCAGGACCCCGGTGTAGCCGGCCACGAAGAGCCCGAAGAACGAGCCGAGCGCCATGACGACGACCCCCAGCGCGCCCGTCATCAGATTGGCGAAGCTCCGGGCCGCCCGGTGCCGCAGCCAGCCGTTGCCGGCCAGCGCGTCGATGAACGAGAGCGTGGCGAAGAGGCCGAAGAAGAACAGGGCCCAGGCGCCCACCGACATCGGCGACCAGTACTTCAAGCTCAGCCCCCCCGTTCGGGCGTCGACGAGCATGTGCCAGAACCGGCTCGGACGCCCCAGGTCCAGCGTGAGCAGGATCGGGCAGATCACCATCGCGACGAACGCCACCATGAACGCCAGCCGCGCCACCCGTTGATCCCGGACGTCGCCCATCAGGCGCAGCAGCGTGCCGATCAGGTAGGCGCCCCCGGCCAGCCCACCCAGGAAGAAGTACCAGACGATGTACCAGTGCCACTCCGGCGGCGCGACGAAGTGCTGGACCATGGCTACACCTCCCGGCCGCGTTGGCGGAAGGCGATGACCGCTCCCACCACCGCGACGAGGCCGGTCACCAGCGAGCCCAGGTAGCCCTTCAGGTTGTTGCGACTCGGCAGCACCGCGTTGGCCGCGTTCGGGAGCTGGTACGCCTCGGGCTTGTCGGTCAGCAGGAACAGCGCGTGCAGGCCGCCGTATTCGGTCTCGCCGTACAGCTGCGCGTTCGACACGCCCTGGGCGTGCAGGCGCTCGAGCCGGGCCCGCGCGACCTGCCGCATCTCGCTCAGGTCGCCGAACTTGATCGACTCGGTGGGACACGCCTTGGCGCAGGCCGGAACCAGGTTGTTCTGGAGCCGGCCGTAGCAGAACGTGCACTTCTGGGCCAGGCCGGTGTCCGCGTTGTACCCGATGACGTGGTAGGGGCAGGCCGCGATGCAGTCGCGGCAGCCGTTGCAGATCTCGGACTGGATGAACACGGTATCGAACTCGGTCCGGATGATCGCGTGGGTCGGACACACCTCCATGCAGCTGGCCTGCGCGCAGTGCTTGCAGACGTCGCTCATCATGCTCCAGGCCACTCCGCCATTCGGCGTCTCGCGCTCGAGGAACTGCACGTGGCGCCAGTTCTGCTCGTCGAGCTGGCCGGTGTTGTCGAACCCGTCCATGAACGTGGCCGGATGGCCCGGCAGCTGGTTCCACTCCTTGCAGGCCACCTCGCACGCCTTGCAGCCGATACAGAGGGTGGTGTCCGTGAAGAAGCCGACCGTGCGTGCCATCTCTGCTCTCCTATATGCCCATCAGGTTCGGCGCGATCTTGGTGAAGCCGCGCTCGCGCGCGTACAGGTCCAGCGGCAGCGCGGCCAACTCGTCCACGACCGGCACCGCGCCGGGGTCCTTCCGGCCATCGACCATGATCAGGTAGCGCCGGCAGCGCTCGCAGGCCTCGATCGACAGGGCGGGCAGACGCTCGTCGTCGGAGAAGATCGACCGCGCCGCGGACGATCGCTCGCCGCAGCCCGCGCAGCTCAGACGCTCGTGGACCCAGAAGCCGCCGCAACGCGCGCACATCAGCTGCCGCGGCGCGGTGAGAAGAAGCTCGCCCGACTCGGCCAGGTAGGACAGCTGCGGTGGCCCGCCGCAGCGCGGGCAGCCCCCCTCCCGGCGTGGACGCGGCAGGGCCCCGGCGTCGCCCAGGCTCTCCAGCACCGGCGCGCTCGCGGCGCGCGCCAGGTATTCCGCCACCGCGGGCTGCCGCTCGCCGGCAAGCCAGGCGGCCACCGCCGCGGCGCGCGGGCCAGGATCGCCCCGCACCGCGCCAGCGAGCGCGGGCGGCCCCGCCGCCACCGTCGCGGCCACGACCGCCGGCATCACCCGGTCGGCCACGTAGCCCGCCAGGCCGTCGGGTGCGGGCCGGTCGGTCAGCGCGGCGCGCGCGGCGAGCTCGTGCACGTCGAGCAGCGCGATATAGAGGCGCAGCATCTCCTCCGCGTGAGGCCAGCGGTCGCGCAGCGCGCTGGCCCGTCGCCGCCGCGTCTCCCACGGCGGAGCGGCGACGGGCCCGCTCTCGAGGCGATCAGATCTTTTCAATGTTCACCAGGAACGCCTTGAACTCCGGCGTCCGCGAGTTGGCGTCGCCCACGAAGGGGGTCAGCGCGTTGGCGAGCCAGTTGGCCCCCTTGGTCGGATCGCGATCCGCCGCGATGCCCACGAAGCCCCAGTGGATCGGGATACCGATGTGGTAGACCTTCTTGCCGCCCACCGTCAGCGCGCCCAGGCGCTTCGTGACGATGGCCGCGACCTCGAGCCGGCCGCGCTTGGACGACACCCGTACCCGGTCGCCGCTCACGATGCCCTTTTCGCGGGCCAGCTCATCGGGCACCTCCACGAAGGGGTAGGGCTGGAGCTGGGTCAGATACGGCACGTGCTGGGTGATGAAGTGCTCGTGCTCGGTCAGGCGGTAGCTCGTCGCGATGTACGGGTAGTCCGCGGCGGTGCCGAAGCGGCTCTCGCGTCCGGCCGCCTTGTCGTAGAGATAGGCCACCGGCGACTCCGACTGGCTCGGGTGCAGCGGGTTCTGGATCGGCGATTCCATCGGCTCGTAGTGCTCGGGGAACGGCCCGTCGAGCATCGAGGCCGAGAAGAGCCGGCCCACGCCCTCGCCGTTCATGATGAACGGCCCCCACGCCTTCGGGCTGCGCGGCTCCATCGTGGCCGGATAGTCGGGGATATCGCCGGTCCACTTGTGCTGCGAAGGATCCCAGACGATGCCCGGCCGCGTCGGGTCCCAGGGCTTGCCGTCGAGGTCGGCCGAGGCGCGGTTGTACATGACGCGCCGGTTGAGCGGCCAGCTCCAGGCCCAGCCCGGGTAGAAGCCCATGCCGGTCGGGTCGTTCTTGGCCGGGTCCTGGATGCCGGCGCGGCGCGCGGCGAGATTGCCCGCCTCGGGATACGAGCCCGTGTAGATCCAGTCGCCCGCGGTGGTCGTGCCGTCGTCCTTCAGCTTGCTGAAGGTGTCCAGGCGCTGGCCGGTGGTCAGGTCGTAGCCGTTGATCTCCTTGGCGAGCTCTTCCAGCTCCGGCTTGAGCGGGTCCTTGTACGCCAGGGTCAGCGCCATCAGCGGGTCGGGGAACTTCCCGCCCTGCTGCTGGTAGAGCTTCTTCACCCGATCGAAGAGCTCGGCCATCACCCAGTGGTCGTGCCGGGCCTCGCCCTCCGGCGGGATCACCTGCTCCTTCCACTGCGACCAGCGGCCGCTGTTCACGAAGGAGCCGTCCTTCTCGATCCAGTGGGTGCACGGCACCATGAAGACCTCGGTCTGGATCGACTTGGGATCCACGCCCGGCCGCCGCCAGAACTCCGAGCTGGTGGTGGGCAGCGCGTCCATGACCACCAGCCACTTGAGGTTGGCGAGGGCCTGCATGACCTGGTTGGAGTCCGGGCCGATGCTGGTGGCGGTCATGCCGGACAGGATCACGCCCTGCATCTTCTTCTTGAGCGCCTGGTCGTAGATGGTGATCCACGACGAGTTGGTGGCCGGCTTGGGGATGAAGTCGAACGCGTACTCATTCTCGGGCTTGGTGTGGTCGCCGTACCACGTCTTGAGCAGGCTCACCATGAAGTTGCGGTAGTTGGTCCCGAAAAAGTTCCAGGAGTTGGCGTCGAACTTCTTCGGGGCGCTCTGCGAGACGTAGTCGTTGAGGTTCTTCTGACCGGGCGCGGGAATGCGCAGATACCCGGGCAGGATCTCCCAGGAGATGGCGTGGTCGGTGTTGCCCTGGATGTTGGCGTGGCCGCGCTCGGCGTTCATGCCCCCGCCCGGCCGTCCCATGTTGCCCAGGAGCAGCTGCAGCACCGCCGCGCTGCGGATCAGCTGGCCGCCGGTGGTGTGCTGCGTCAGGCCGACCGCGTACACGATCGTCATGACCTTGTCGGGCCGTCCGCACTCCCCGACGATCTTGGCGATCTCGAGGAACTGATCAGCGGGAATGCCGGTGACCGAGGACACGACCTCGGGGGTGTAGCGCGCGTAGTGCTTGCGCATCAGCTGGAACACCGAGCGCGGGTGCTCGAGCTGCATGTCTCGCTTGGCGATGGTCACGCCCGCCCCGACCTTCTCGCCCTCGCCCGCCCCGCCCTGAGCCTTACCGCCTTCGGTCCCCCCCGGGCCTTGCCCGGGCTGGACGGGCCCGTGGGCGTGGGCGCCGATCTCCTGCTTCATGCGCCCGGACGCCGCCCCGGTGTCGCCCTCGTAGGCCCAGGTCGACGTATCGTAGATCCGCTTGGCCGGATCGTAGCCGCTGAAGAGTCCGTCGTTGAAGCCGTACCCGTCCTTCACGATGAAGGAGGCGTTGGTGTAGTTGCGCACGTACTCGTGGTGGATGAGGTTGTTCTCCAGCACGTAGCTGATGAGCCCGCCGAAGAAGGCGACGTCGGTGCCGGTGCGGATCCGAGCGTGCATGTCGGCCACCGCGGACGTCCGGGTGAACCGAGGGTCGACATGGATGATCTTGGCCCCGCCGCCCTGCCCGATCCCGCGCTTGGGGTCGAGCTTGGCCTTCATGAACCACTGGAAGCCCACCGGATGCGCCTCCGCCGGATTGGCGCCGTTGATGAGGATGACGTCGGTGTTCTTGATGTCCCGCCAGTGGTTCGTCATCGCGCCCCGCCCGAATGTGGCCGCCAGACTGACGACCGTGGGGCCGTGTCAGACTCGGGCCTGCTGTTCTATGAAGACCGTCCCGAGGCTGCGCATGATCTTGGTCGCGAAGTAGCCCTCTTCGCTGCTGAAGGCGGCGCCGCCCGCGAAGGCGATGCCCTCGCAGCGGTTGACGATGTTGCCGCTGGCGTCCTGGGTCACGAACGTCGCGTCGCGCGACTCCTTGATCCGCTGGGCCATGCGGTCCAGCATCTGGTCCCAGCTGATCTCCTGCCAGTGATCGGTCCCGGGCGCCCGGTAGCGCGGCTTCTCCACCCGGCGGCTGCTCACCGCCAGCTGCATGGCCGTCGCCCCCTTCGGACAGAGGCGGCCTTCGTTGACCGGGCTGTCCGGATCGCCTTCGATCTGCACGATCCGGGTCTTGCCCGCGCCGTCCGTCCGGGTGTAGGCGAGCATCGAGCATCCCACCGCGCAGTAGGGGCAGAGCGAGTGGGCGACCTTGGCCCCCGCGATGCGGAACGTCTGCTTGACCTCGACGGCGGCCGCGGTGTCGAAGCCGAGGGTGGTGACGCCGACGGCGGCCCCGGCAGAGGCGGCGCCGACCTTGAGAAAATCACGACGGGTGACTTGCAACATGGATGACGTCTCCTTGCGCGCGTCCGGCGCGCCCGACCGGCCGGGCGTCGTCATCACGCCGGCTCCAGCAGCGCGGTCGTCACTCGATGAGCTCCCGCATAGACGTTGAAGCCACCGCCCCGGAGGAACCCGACCAGGGTCATGCCGGCGGCCTGGGCCAACTGCACCGCCATGCTGGAGGGCGCCGAGACCGCGGCGACGACGGGGATACGCGCGCTCCACGCCTTCTGCATGATCTCGAAGCTCGCCCGGCCGCTCACCATGAGGATGCAGTCTGCGAGCGGGAAGTCCCCGGTCCGCAGCATGTGTCCCACGACCTTGTCGACCGCGTTGTGCCGCCCCACGTCCTCGCGCAGGACCAGCAGCCGGCCCTCGAGATCGAACAGCGCCGCCGCGTGAAGGCCACCGGTGCGCTGGAAGGTCGGCTGCGCGGCGGCCAGGGTCGCGGCGATCCGGGGGAACAGCGCGGGGGCCACCGTGGCCGTCGAGACCAGCGGAGCGGTGGCGGTGCGGATCGCCTCGATCGAGACCTTCCCACACACGCCGCACGCCGACGACGAGACCAGGCTGCGCCGGAGGCGCTCGCGCGCGACGTGGAGATCGGCCTTCAGGATCACGTTGATCACGTTCCCGGCGTCGGGCTTCCCGTCCGGACCGCGGTAGTGGCCGATGACGTCGATGCTCTCGGCCGAGCGAATGACGCCCTCGGCGTGCAGGAGCCCGGCGACCAGATCCTCGTCGTGCCCGGGGGTGCGCATCGTGACCGTGAACGCCATCCCGCCCAGCCGGATCTCCAATGGCTCTTCGACCGCCAGGTGATCGGGCGCCTCGGTGGCCGCGTCGTCGCGAATCTTCAACACCGACAGCGGTACCGCGGCGGCGCCGGGGGTAACGTCGAGGACAATCTCTGGGCTCATGGGCATCTTCCTGGGAGTCATCCCACTGCGGATGATGACCGGGGATATGGGGCAGCAAGTGACATGCCGCGCGTTCGGCCGAATGAAGGAAGTCAAATTCGCACGATCGACGACGCGGCGAGTCTGCTGAGGAGAGCTCCCGAGTCAACTCTACCGAGAAGATTCGACCGTGAAGACGGCGGCGCCCGTGTGGCCTCTTCGGGCCTCCCGCTCGGCCGGGCGCGGTCGGCCCGCGCTGTGGTACCCTAGCCGCCGCTCGCTGAATCGCCGGCGGGCAACCATCACGTCGCACAACCGCTTTCGAGGGAGGAGACCCATGCCGATCAAGATCGGTGACCGCGTGCCGGATGGCACGCTCACGGAGTTCATCGAGCAGGAGACCCCGGGCTGCACCGTTGGCCCCAACGCGTTCCAGGTGTCGGATCTGACCAAGGGCAAGAAGATCGTGGTGTTCGGGCTGCCCGGGGCCTTCACGCCCACCTGCTCCGCCAAGCACGTGCCGAGCTACGTCACCAACATCGACAAGCTCCGAGGCAAGGGCATCGACGAGGTCTGGTGCGTGTCGGTCAACGACGCCTTCGTCATGGGCGCGTGGGCCAAGGACCAGAAGAGCGGCGGCAAGGTGCGCATGATGGCCGACGGCAGCGCCGCGCTCACCAAGGCGATGGGCCTCGAGATGGATCTCACCGCCCGCGGCATGGGGGTACGCTCCCAGCGGTACTCGATGCTGGTGGACGACGGGGTGGTGAAGGCGCTCAACGTCGAGGCGCCCGGCAAGTTCGAGGTGAGCGACGCCGACACGATGCTCAAGCAGCTCGCCTAGCGACCGCCGCATGGCGGACGTCTTCGACGTCCTGATCGTGGGCGGCGGCGCCGCCGGTTACACCGCCGGCCTCTTCGCCGCCCGCGATCGCTGCCGCGCCCTCCTGATCGAGAAGTTCACCGCGGGCGGGCAGGTGCTCAACTGCGAGCACATCACGAACTTCCCGGGCTTCCCGCAAGGCGTCGCCGGCTACACCCTGGGCCCCGCCCTGCAAGAGCAGGCCACCGCGGCCGGCCTGCAGGTCGCCATGAACGAGGTCACCGCGGTGCGCCGCGCAGACGACCTGCTGCAGGTGGACACCGACGGCGGCTCCCACGTCGGCCGCGCCCTGATCGTGGCGAGCGGCTCGCGCTTCACCACGCTCGGTGTTCCCGGCGAGGAGGCGTTCGTGGGCCGCGGCCTCTCCCACTGCGCCTCGTGCGACGGCTCCTTCTTCATGCAGAAGCCGGTGGTCGTGGTGGGTGGAGGCGACGCGGCGGTGGACGAGGCGCTGCACCTGACCCAGTACGCCTCGTCGATCACGGTGGTGCACCGCCGCGACACCCTGCGCGCGTGCGCCAGCCTGCAGGAGCGCGGACGCCGCGAGGGCAAGATCTCGTTCCGCTGGAACACGGTGGTTCGCGCCATCGAGGGCGGCGACGGCGTCGAGCGCGTGCAGGTCGCCGACGTCGGCACCGGCCGGAACGCCACCATCCCGGCCAGCGGCGTCTTCATCTACGCCGGACTCACGCCGAACACCGGCTTCCTGGGCTGCCTGGCGCCGCTCGATGCGCGCGGTCAGATCGTGACCGATCGCTGGATGCGCACCCGCGTGCCCGGGCTGCTCGCCGCGGGCGACGTGCGCGCCGAGTCCGCGCGTCAGCTCGTGACCGCGGCGGGCGACGGGGCCACCGCGGCGCTGGCCGCGGTGCGGTATCTCCGCGACGGCCATTGGCCGGCGGAGGCCTGATCCCTCCACCGCGAGGCCGCGACGAGTCTCAGGCGGGGGTGAGCACGCGCCCGGACGGCACCGCGTGGTATCCCGTCTCGTCCATCACGACGTGGCCGTTGACGATCACGTAGGGAATGCCGATCGGGTAGCGGTGCGGATCGGGGAAGGTGGCCGCGTCGCTGACGGTGGCCGGATCGAACAGCGTCACGTCCGCGGCGCGACCGGCCTGCAGGAGCCCGCGGTCCTTCAGCCCGAGCTTGGTCGCGGCCATGCCGGTCATCTTGTGCACCGCGGTCTCCCAGGAGAAGAGCCGCTTCTCGCGGCAGTAGACCCCGAGCACCCGCGGGAACGTCCCGTAGCTCCGCGGGTGCGGCTTGCCGGGATGGGGCCCGGCTCCCGCGTGCAGCGACAGCGAGTCGGAGCCGACCATGGTGTGGGCGTAGGACAGCGCGGTGCCCACGTTGTCCTCGCTCTGCGAGAACACCACCATCGAGACGCCGGCACGCTCCTCCAGCACCAGGTCCATCATGGCCTGCGCCGGCTCCTTGCCGGTGCGCCGGGCCAGCTCCGCGAGGTGGATGCCGGCCAGCTCCGGCCTCGAGCACGTGGCGATCATGATCTCGTCCCAGCCCATGCCGCCCGAGCCGGTGCGCCAGCGCTCGCCGTCCACCAGGCAGTCGCCGATCGCGCGCTGCCGCGCCTTCGGATCGGTGAGACGCTCGAGCAGCTTGCCGATGCCGCCGTCGTGCATCCAGGCCGGCAGGAGGTTGTCCATCTTGGTGCTGCCCGCCGGGTAGGGATAGACGTCGCCGGTCACGTCCACCCCGCGCGCGCGGGCGCCGTCGATCAGGCGGAGGACGCGATCCATCTTGCCCCAGTTCTCGCGGCCGGAGGCCTTCACGTGCGCGATCTGCACCGGCACGCCGCCCAGCTCACCGATGCGGATGGCCTCCTCGGCGGCCTGCTCCAGCGTGGCCGCCTCGCCGCGAATGTGCGAGAAGTAGAGGCCGCGCCGCGTCGCCATGCTGCGCGCGAGTGACACCAGCTCGTCGGTGCTGCCGTAGACGCTTGGCGCGTAGACGAGGCCGGTGGAGAAGCCGAAGGCCCCCGCGTCGAGCGCCTCCGCGAGCAGCCGCTCCATGCCCCGCTGCTCGTCCGGTGTCACCGGCCGGGCGTCGGGGCCCACCGCGGCCAGGCGCAGGGCGCCGTGGCCGACGAACTGTGCGATGTTGACGGTGGGGCCAAGCCCGCGCAGGTGATCGAGATACTCGCCGAAGCTGTTCCAGGTGATCGGGATCTTGCCCCCGATGCCGCCCGCCCACTCCTGCACCAGCCCCGCCCGACCCGGAGCGACCGGCGCCGGCGAGAAGCTGCACATGCCGACCACCTCGGTGGTCACGCCCTGGCGCACCTTGGACTCCGCCGACGGGCACTTGTCGTAGACCAGGTCCGAGTGCGAATGGGCGTCGATGAAGCCGGGCGCCACCATGAGCCCGGTGGCGTCGATGACCCGCGCGGCCTCGCCGGACAGGCCGGGACCCACCGCCGCGATGCGCTCGCCCTCCAGCGCCACGTCGGCCGCGCGGGCGGGCCCCCCGCTGCCGTCCACCACCGTGCCGTTCCGGATCAGGAGCGACCAGGCCATGACGCTACTGAGCGGCCTCCACGATCTTCACCGACTTCATCTTGTCGCCGACACGGATCTTGTCGACCACCTCCATGCCGGACGTCACCTTGCCGAAGACGGTGTACTGGCCGTCGAGGAAGTGCGCGGGCGCCAGCGTGATGTAGAACTGGCTGCCCGCCGAGTTCGGGGCCTGGGTGCGCGCCATCGCGACCGCGCCGCGGGCGTGCTGCTGCTTGTTGAACTCGTCCTTGATCGTGTAGCCGGGGCCGCCGGTGCCGTTGCCCTTGGGATCGCCCCCCTGCACCACGAAGCCGGGCTCCACCCGATGGAAGGTCACCCCGTCGTAGAAGCCCTTCTTGGCCAGCGTGACGAAGTTCTCGACCGTCTTGGGGGCGTCGTCCGGGAAGAACTCGATCGCGATCTCGCCGCCCTTCTCCATGGTGATGACGGCACTCTGTTTCACCTTTTTGCCTCCCTTGGGAGCGTCCTTGGTGGGTGCGTCCTTGCCGGCGGGTGCGCCGGGCTGCTGAGCCCCGGCCGGAGCGAGCATAACGAGCGCGGCGAGCGCGATGGCGAGCATGCCGATGCCGGTACGAGCCTTCACGAGTAGGCCTCCTTGACGTGGCAACACGGGATGGACGCGTCATTATGCCCCACCGCTCGCTGGTTCGCTACCGCATCCATGGTAGAGTTGATGCCATGTCGCAGCGCTCCGATATCAGACCCGATATCAGACCCGATATCAGACCCGATATCAGAAATGTCGCCATCATCGCCCACGTCGACCACGGCAAGACCACCCTGGTCGACGCCATGCTGTGGCAGTCGGGCATCTTCCGCGCCAACGAGCACGTGGCCGAGCGGGTCATGGACTCGATCGATCTGGAGCGGGAGAAGGGCATCACGATCATGGCCAAGAACACGGCCATCCACTACCAGGGCGTGAAGATCAACATCGTGGACACGCCCGGCCACGCCGACTTCGGGGGCGAGGTCGAGCGCACCCTGACCCTGGTGGACGGCGTGCTCCTGCTGGTGGACGCCGCCGAAGGCCCTCTGCCCCAGACGCGCTTCGTGCTGAAGAAGGCCCTCGAGGCCAACCTGACCCCGGTGGTGGTGATCAACAAGATCGATCGCCAGGACGCGCGGGCCGCCCAGGTGCTGGACGAGGTCTACGACCTCTTCATCGACCTCGACGCGGCGGAGGATCAGCTCGAATTCCCGGTGCTGTACACCGACGCCCGCAAGGGCATCGCCAAGCTCGCGCTCACCGACGAGTCGAAGACGCTCGCCCCGCTCTTCGACACCCTGATCGCCACCATCCCGCCGCCCCGGTTCGAGGAGGGCCACGGCCTCCAGCTGCGCGCCGCCTCGCTCGACTGGGACGACTACGTGGGCCGGCTCATCATCGGCCGCATCGTCAACGGCAAGGTCCGCCAGTACGACCGGGTGGCGGTGGCGCACCGCGACGGCAGCGTCGAGCACGCCAAGATCACGGTGCTCTATGGTTACGAGGGGCTCAAGCGCGTCGAGGTACCGGAGGCGGGCGCGGGCGACATCGTGGCGGTGGCCGGCATCGAGAGCATGGAGATCGGCGAGACCATCGCGGATCCCGACAAGCCGGTGGCCCTGCCGGTCATGCGCATCGACGAGCCCACCGTGGCCATGCTCTTCTCCTCCAACATCTCGCCCTTCGCGGGCAAGGAGGGCAAGTTCGTCACCTCCACCCAGCTGCGCGAGCGCCTGTGGCGCGAGAAGCGAAGCAACGTGGCGCTGCGCGTGGAGGAGACCGACTCGCCCGATACCTTCAAGGTCTCCGGGCGCGGCGAGCTGCAGCTGGCCATCCTCATCGAGATGATGCGGCGCGAGGGCTTCGAGATGGAGGTCTCCAAGCCCCAGATCATCACCCACGAGGAGGACGGCAAGACCCTCGAGCCGATGGAGCACCTGGTGGTGGACGTGCCCGACGAGTTCATCGGCGCGGTCACCCAGAAGCTCGGCCCGCGCAAGGGGCAGATGGTGAAGATGATCAATCACGGCACCGGGCGCGTGCGGCTCGAGTACCGCATACCTTCCAGAGGGTTGATCGGGTATCGCTCGGAGTTTCTCACCGACACGCGGGGCACCGGGCTGCTCAATCATCTCTTCGACGGGTGGGCCGAGTGGCAGGGCGACATCCCGCACCGGGCCAACGGGGCGATGGTGGCGGACCGGGCCGGCAAGACCACGTCGTACGCGATCGACCACCTGCAGCCGCGCGGCGTGCTCTTTCTGGGGCCGGGCGAGCCGGTCTACGAGGGCCAGGTGGTGGGCGAGAATGCGCGCGACAACGACCTCGACGTGAACATCACCAAGGAGAAGAAGCTCACCAACGTGCGCTCGTCCACCTCGGACGAGGCGGTACGCCTGACCCCTCCGCGCCTGATGAACCTCGAGCAGTCGCTCGAATGGATCCGCGAGGACGAGCTGCTCGAGATCACCCCCAAGTCGATCCGCCTCCGCAAGAAGGCCCTCGGCGGCCGTCGCCGCTTCTAGCCATCCGGCCGCGCCATCCGGCCGGGGTCAGGTCTTGCATTACGACATTTTCAGCGGGACGCCCCCGTCCACTCGGGCGAGCGCCCGGCTGACCGTCACGTAGTGACGCCCGAGGAACCTCGCGACCTCTTTCAGCGAGTAGCCATGCTCACGCACCGCGGTGACCGAGCGCCTGTCCCGGTCGCGGCGAGTCGTCGCCCCGGAAAACAGCCGCTCCAGCGATGGCCGGCCGGCGAAGCGCTGGGCCCGCGGGATCTCGTCGGATCGCCCGGGTGCGGCCATGCGCTCATCCGTGAGGTACATCGGCGCCTCCGCGCCCGCCCTCACCGACTCGAGCCGGGCGACGGCGGCGTCACGGTCATCGCCCAGCCCGGCTTCGATGAACCGCACATAGGCCTGCGCGGCCGCGAGCGGCGATCGTAGCCCCGAGAGCGCCCTCACCCATCCGACCGTCAGGAATCCGGGAGCCGGGGTCTGCCCGGCGGTGGCGCGGAAGCTGCTCCAGACCCAGCCGCGGGGATGCGCGACCAGACCGGCGCGCACCGGATTCAGCACGATGTAGCGGCAGACTTCGTGGAGGTACGACTGACCGTCCACCACGTGGGCGCCGAAGCGCCCCTGCAGCAGATGTCCGCAGCGCTCATGCCGACGATTGAACCCCTGCGTGTAGACGCCGTTGAGCTGGCGCATCGTGGCCGAGAGATTGGCGTCGGGCGTTTCGAGCAGCAGATGGTAGTGGTTGCCCATCAGGCAATACGCATGACAGCGCACGCGATATCGCTCGACCACGGAGGCCAGCACGATCAGAAATCTCGAGCGGTCGGCGTCATCCGCGAAGATCGGCTGACGGTCGTTGCCGCGCGCGGTCACATGGTAGATGCCACCAGGAAACTGCAGCCGGAGCGGACGCGCCATGCGCCGACGCTACCGCTCCGGCTGCCGCGCGCTCAAGTGTGTCGGTCCGAGTACACCCGGGCGGGGAATGCCCCGCTGAAAATGTCGTAATGCAAGACCTGACCCCGGCCTACTTCGGGAGGGCGGCCATGCGGCGGGCCATCTCTTCCATGCTGACGTCTTCCTTGTGGGTGGAGAGGTGCCAGTTGTGGCCGAACGGATCCTTGAGCGTGCCCGAGCGGTCGCCGTAGAACTGATCGGCCACCGGCCGAACCTCGGTGGCGCCGGCATCCAGCGCCTGCTTGAACTGCTTGTCCACGTCGGGCACGTAGAGCAGCAGGGTCACCGGCGAGCCTCCGTAGTGTCCCGGGCCGCGCGCGTCCATCTCGGGATGCTCGTCGGCGAGCATGACCACCGAATCGCCGATGCGCAGCTCGGCGTGGCCGATGCGGTCGTTGGGCGCGGGCATGCGCATGATCTCCTGGGCCTCGAAGGCGCGCTTGTAGAAATCGATGGCCCGCGCCGCCCCGTCCATAACCAGGTAGGGGGTGATTGAATGGTAGCCGTCCGGGATCGCCTTCACCTTCGTCGTCTTGCTCGCGGATGTCTTCGTCGCCATTGGCCCCTCCTTTGGTGTCTCGGGATGATCGGCCGACGCTGGGGGAACGGTCCTCGCCACCCTACACCGGGGATTGGCCGCTTGCCACCCGTCACGCTGCAGCGCCCACCCGTCCACGCTGCGCGGCTAGAGATCGATCGACTCGACCGTGACGTCCATCGCGCGGTCGTCGTCGGCATGACCGAGCAGATCGCGCACGGTGACGCCGGGATGCGGGGGTGCCGACGGATCGAGGAGGAGCCGGTAGAGCCCCGGCTCGGGCAGTAGGAGCGCGCTCTCCGCCGGCTCCGGTACCGCGAGGAGCAGGCTCTCGCTTCCGTCGGCGCCCGTCACCGCGAGGGCGCGATCGGCCGTCCACGAGGCTGCGTCGCCCTGCCCGCGCTCCCGCAGCAGGCGCAGCCGGCGCACGCGCGAGAGCCGCGGCGCCAGTGACGGACCGTCGTAGCGCCATTCCGCACGGTCCGGCGCGCGCGCCGCCGCGGCTCCGCGCTCGGGAGCCAGCGCGTAGACCACGCCGGTCCGCGAGGGATCGAAGAAGGAGCCGAGGAGCGCGCCGGCTGACGGCGCGAGCACTTCGACGTGGAGACGGCACAGGTCGCGGCCGAAGGCCGGCGCCACTCGCGACGACACGCGGACCGGGGCACCGGCGGCCGGGACGATCACCACGCTCGATCGGTAGGCGCCGGGCTCCAGCAGCGAGGTCAGGCCGGGACCGGGCGCGTAGAGCACGTCGCGCCAGGGAGCGAGCAGCGAGCGCAGGAGCGCGCGCTCGGACTCGGGGAGCGTCAGGTCGACGTGGGGAGCCGGCACGCGTTTCGCCGTCCCTCACCCTGCCCTCTCCCCGACGGGGAGAGGGAGACTAGCGGCGGGGGCCGCGGCCGTGGCCGCGCCCGTCGCGCCGGGGACCACCGCCCGCCCGGCTCGGGCTGCCGCCGCGCCCGCCCCCCCGCGCGGCCATCCGCTGGCGCTTCTCCTCCGCGTAGCGACGCCGCTCCTCGCTGGTCGGCTTGATCTCGGGCAGGTAGAGATCGTCCTCGGCCCAGTCGACCGCGATCTTCTGGTTGATGAACTTCTCGATGGGCTCGAGCGCGAGCGCGCCCGCCTCGTCCACGAGGCTGATGGCCTTGCCGGCCGCGCCGGCCCGCGCGGTGCGCCCGATACGGTGCACGTAGTCCTCGGCGTCCTGCGGCAGGTCCCAGTTCACCACGTGGCTCACGCCCTCGATGTGCAAGCCGCGCGAGGCCACGTCGGTGGCGACCAGGATGGGCAGCGCGCCGTCCTTGAAATCGTTCAGGATCTTCAGCCGCTTCTTCTGGTCGACGTCGCCGGTGAGAGCACGGGCCTCCCAGCCGTTGCGGCCGAGGCGGTCCTCGAGCCGGCGCGCCTCCTCGCGGGTGTTGGAGAAGATCAGGATGCGGCTGCCGCCTTCGCGGCGCAGCAGCCCCAGCAGCAGGTTGAATTTCTCCTCACGGCCGACGTGGTAGAGCACCTGCTCGGCCTTCTCCGCGGTCTTCTGCTGGGGGGTGATCGTGATCTGGGACGGGTTGTTCATGAACTCCCAGGTCAGCTCCATCACCCGGAACGACAGGGTGGCCGAGAACAGGAACGACTGGCGCTTCTCCGGCTTGGGCAGCCGCCGCAGGATGAAGCGCAGGTCCGCGATGAAGCCCATGTCGAACATCCGGTCGGCCTCGTCGATGACCAGCACCTCGACGCGCGCCGGCGACCAGATGTGCTGCTTGAGATAGTCGATCAGCCGGCCGGGCGTGCCGACCAGGATGTCGCAGCCCTCGCGCAGCGCCTCGCGCTGCTTGTTGTAGTCGATGCCGCCGTACACCGCGAGGATGCCGAGGCCGGTGTGCGCCCCGAGCAGGCGCGCGTCCGCCTCGATCTGGACCACCAGCTCGCGGGTGGGCGCGATGATCAGCACGCGGGGGGCGGTCGGTCCCGAGCGCGCGGGCGCGGGGTGCCTCAGACACCGGGTGAACGCGGCGATCAGGAAGGCGGCGGTCTTGCCGGTGCCGGTCTGGGACTGGCCGGCCACGTCCTTGCCCCGCAGGGCCAGCGGCAGCGCCGCCTCCTGGATCGGGGTGGTGGTGACGAAGCCCGCGTCGGCGATCCCGCGTCGCACCGGCTCCGGCAGGTCGAGGGCCGCGAACGCGAGGGGATTCATCGTGCGTGGCCCGCTCGGGGCGCCGGCCCCGGCCCGGTCATTTGCGCGCGTCCTCGGCGAGCGCGGGCTTCGGCTTCCGGCGTCCGAAGATGCGCGCCGAGATGATGCCGAGCTCGTAGAGGATGCAGAGCGGCCCGGCCATCAGGCTCTGGTTCACGATGTCGGGCGTGGGGGTCAGGATCGCCGCGATGATGAAGTTGATCAGCACCGCGTACTTGCGGTTCTTGGAGAGGAACTGCGGCGTCACGATCCCCAGCATGGAGAGCAGGGTGATCACCACCGGCAGCTCGAAGACCACCCCGAAGGCCAGCGTGAACTTGATGATGAAGTCGATGTAGCTGGAGATGGTGATCATCGGCTTCAGGCCCTGCTCCTGCCCGAAGTTCACCAGGAAGTTCACCGCGAACGGGA
>DATFYA010000094.1 GCA_035315345.1 Candidatus Methylomirabilota bacterium | reverse complement strand
GACGACCGAATCGTTCACGCTTCTCGAATCTCCGTCTCGCGTCCAGGAGCTGGATCGGCTCGGCGACGAGATCGCCGAGCTGTCCGCCCACCTCGACGCCGCCACCGCGCGTCTGCTCGATCTGATCCGTGAGTTCGACGCCCGCGGCGGGTGGAATACCGGCTTTCGCTCGTGCGCGGAGTGGCTGAGCTGGCGTGTAGGGCTGGCTCCCGGCGCCGCCCGCGAGCGCGTGCGGGTCGCACGGGCGCTGGGGGCGCTGCCTCGGTTGGCCGAGGCGCTCGCCCGCGGACAGCTGTCCTATGCCAAGGTGCGTGCGTTGACTCGTGTCGCTACGCCGGAGACGGAGGCGCGTCTTCTGGCGGTTGGCCGAGCCGGCACGGCGGTACATGTGGAGGAGATCGTTCGCTGCTGGCGACGGGTAGACCGACGGGCCGAAGCCAGGCAGGCTGCCCGACAGCACGCCAGCCGCAGCCTGCGTGTCCACCAGGAGGACGACGGCACGGTGGTTCTCAATGGACGCCTCACGCCGGAGATAGGCGCCCTGCTGCTGAGAGCGCTCGACGCAGCCCGGGAGACCCTGTATCAGCGAGCGCGCGGCACGTCCGGGAACCAGCCAACCGATCCATCGCTGACGCCGCCCACCCGATCCCAGCAACAAGCGGACGCGCTGGCCTTGCTCGCGGAGACGGCGCTGCACCATGAGCTGGATCCTGGTGCGCCGGGGGAGCGGTATCAGGTGGTGGTCCATGTCGATGCGGCCGTGCTGGCCGATGCGTCGCAGCCAGGCCAATCCGTCATGGAAGAGATCGGCCACGTTCCCGCGGGAACGTGTCAGCGCCTGGCGTGCGACGCGAGCCGCGTGGTGATGCGCCACGATTCGGAAGGACGGCTGCTCGAAGTCGGGGCGCGGACGCGGACGATTCCTCCGGCGCTGCGACGCGCCTTGCTACATCGCGACCGGACATGCCGGTTCCCGGGCTGCCGCGTGAGCGTCGGGCAGGGGCACCACGTTCGCCACTGGGCCCAGGGTGGTCCCACCACGCTCGGCAATCTCGTCTTGCTTTGCCGTCGCCATCATCGAGCCGTCCACGAAGAGGGCTTTCAGGTGGCCCACGGGGACGACGACACGTTCGCCTTTAGCCGTCCCGACGGCAGTCCGCTCCCCGACGTGCCGCCATCCGCGGCAGTGCCCGAGGATCCTGCGGGAGCCCTGCGGGAGCATCATGGAGACCTGGACATCCACGCGCGGACCGCGTGTCCGTCCTGGCTTGGTGAGCGATTGGATGTGAGCTGGGCTCTGGACGTCCTGCGTCCGTGAGCGGATCTGCAGATGGGCGACGCTACCGTGCCACCCCGAACGCGGCGGCCTTCCACTGCGGGTCCTCCGAGGCGTCGAGGCGGTCGCGCACGCGGCGGAGCACCTGTCCGGCGGCGGTCTCGCCCCAGAACCAGCGGGCGACATCGTCGCCGCTGCTGGACGGCTTCATGACCAGGCGGGCCTCGTAGCAGAGCGCTTTCCAGTCGTCCGCGCAGTAGCGGATGAAATTGGGCAGCGGCACATCTGCGGGGCGCTCCGCCATGTCGGCCTCCTCGCCGGCCGCGAAGGCCTGGAGGAAGCGCACCACGCCGCGGAAGCGGGTGGCGGGGATGCCGGCGAGGCCGAAGGCGGTGCGTCGGCCGCCGTGCGCGAGCCACTGCGCGTGGTACTGGCGCATCTGGGAGGTCTCGAGCGCGGGATCGTCGGCGACGGCGGCCACGGGCGCGATGGCCGACGCCTGGGTGGGCGCCGACGGCTGATCGCCCGGCTCGGCATCGTCGGGAAAGTCGCGGAGCACCGGGCCGGCCGGCTCGGCGAGGAGGTCGAGCGCGGCGCGCAGGACGCGATGCTGCAGATCGGGGTCGTTCGGGCGGCCCAGCGCGTGGCCGAAGGGGAACGGGACGAAGAGCGCGCGCGGCGGCTTCACCTTCTCGGTGTGCTCGCGCACCATGCTGATCGACGTGGTGGCCACGCCGGCCGACTCGAGCGCGCGCGCCAGCACACCGCCGGTGTGCGTGCAGAAGGGTCAGGTGGGGGTGATGAGGGCGACGTCGACGCCTGCCTCGCGCAGCCGGCGGCCCACCTCGGGGGCGGTCTCCTCGTGGATGCGCCTGACGTCTCGCTGCGCGCCCATGAACGAGTAGTGATTCGGCCCGGTCCCGCCCAGCTCGCCGCGCGCGATCAGCTCCCGCAGCCGGTCCACCGGGTACGAGATGTTGAGATCGCGCATCGTGGCCACGCGATCGAAGCCGAGGCTGGTGTGGCTCTGCACGATGTCGGCTGCCGGTGCGTCGGCCGGGATCACCCGGAACGTCTGCTCGCCCGGCGCGAATGGGCGGTCGTCCCGACGGTGGAGGCCCGCGGTGGTCACGATGGCGAGACGGCAGGCGGGGAGCGGCCGCGAGAGGGGCGTGAACGGCGCGGTGTCGTTCACCTGGACCGGGAGCATCAGCAGATTCTTTCGGCCCAGCTCGGCGAGCCGGTCGAGACGGGGCATCGCGCTAGCCCAGCGTGAGCACCGCCTTGCCCGGGTACGTGCGCGCGATCAGGTCCGCGGCGACCTGCGCGATCTCGCTCCACGGCCGCTCCACGCTGATATGCGGCGCGAGCTGACCGGCGGCCACCAGGTCGGCGAGGCGGCGTAGCCCGATCGACGCCGGCTCGTTGCCCAGCTCGGTGAAGAGGTAGAAGCCGTAGAGCTGCGTGCGGCCGGTGGCGAAGAACGTGCGCGCGTCGAAGGTCACCTCGGAGGCGGCGGAGACGCCGAGCGTCACGCACACGCCGCCGCGCTCGAGCGCGGCCAGTGCCGAGCCGAGGGTGCGGCCGCCGACCGACTCGATCACCAGGTCGTACTTGGGCGAGGCGGGGATCTCGTCGCCGACCGTCACGTCGTGGGCCCCGAGCTGGCGGAGCGCGGGCGCCTGATCGGCGCGGCGGGCGCTGGCCGTGACGTGGGCGCCGCCGAGGCGGGCGAGCTGCACCGCGAAGTCGCCGACGCCGCCGGTGGCGCCGGTCACCAGGACGCGCTTGCCCAGGATCGTGCCGTTCTTGGCGAGGGCGTGCAGCGCGGTGAGGCCGGCCACCGGAAACGTGGCGGCCTGCGAGAACGTGACCTTCTCGGGCAGCTCGGCCAGCGCGTGCGTCGGCACCGCGACGCGCTCGGCCCAGGCGCCCTCGGGGAGGAAGCCCACGACGCGCGCGCCGACCTTGGGGCCGGAGCCGTCGGCCGCGGCGCGCTCGATGGTGCCGGCCAGGTCCCAGCCCGGGCGCCAGCCGGCCGCGGCCATGGTGGAGCGGCGGACCTCGCCGCGGTTCAGCGAGATCGCGCGGACGCGCACGATGGCCTCGCCGCGGTCGGGCGCGGGGTCGGGAACGGGGCGGATGACGAGGCGGCCGGCGGCCGCGGGGTCGACGACGACGGCGTGGTTGTCGCTCACGGGAGTCTCCTTCTCTGTAGCTTGTAGACCACCCCTCACCCTGCCCTCTCCCCTCAGGGGAGAGGGTTGCCGGAGAGGGTGATCAGATGGTGCCGTCTCGTTTGAGCTGGGCGACCTCGTCCGGCTTGATGCCGAGCAGGCGGCCGTAGACCTCGACGTTGTGCTCGCCCAGCAGCGGCGGGCGGGCCACCTCGGTGGGCGAGTCGGACAGGCGCACCGGGTTGCCGGGCATCGGGTACGGGCCGCGCCGCGGATGCTCGAGGTCGACGATGAAGCGGCGCTTGCGCAGGTGCGGGTCCGCCAGGATCTCGGTGGAGTCGAGCACCGCCCCGCACGGCACGCCGGCGCCGGCCATGATGGCCATGACGTCGTGCTTGTCGCGCTTCTCGGTCCACGTCTCGATCATCGCGTCGATCTCGTCGACGATCTGCACGCGATCGCGCCGGTCGTGGTAGCGCGGGTCGTCGGCCATCTCGGGCCGGCCCACGAT
>DATFYA010000093.1 GCA_035315345.1 Candidatus Methylomirabilota bacterium | reverse complement strand
GCGTGGGGCCCAACCCTCAACGCCGTCCCGTACGGCTCATTCGACACGACCGGCCCTCGAGAGGGAATTCAACCCCGCTGTAGCGGATTGCGGGTTACAGGGCACCGCTACCTCCCCGTCTAGCACGGCCCACCTGCGCCGGTTGCCGATAAGGGCCCATTGGCTTCGTTGGCGCCCTCGTCAATCCGCTCAACGTACAGGAAGTACGCCTCGCGGGCCGACTTCGGGCGCCGCCTCGCCACTGGACCCTTCTCGCCAACCGGCAAGCGCGACGATCGGCCCAGCGTCACCAATTTGGCGGAGGGGGTGGGATTCGAACCCACGGTACGGTTGCCCGTACACGGCATTTCCAGTGCCGCACCTTCGGCCACTCGGCCACCCCTCCGCGTTTTCAGCGCGCTCGTGAAGGTGCGATCAATTTGGCGGAGGGGAGAGGATTTGAACCCCCGAGGGACTTGCGCCCCTATCCGATTTCGAGTCGGACGCCTTCAACCGGGCTCGGCCACCCCTCCGCGTAACGTTCCCAGTATCTTGCACGACGGCCCGGCGAGCAACCTCGCCATTGGCCGCGGCCAGTCGACCGCGGCGCGTAGGTGATCAGGAGCCAGGCGGACATCGAGCTGAGCTATCGCCAAGTCGGCCACCCGCCCGGCCGCTGGACCGTGCGCAAGTCTACCCCAGCCATGCCGAGGCGGGACGCGAAAGTGTGCCGCGGCTGCGAGCCTGGCCGTCGAACCTCTTCTCGCGATGCTGCGCCATCGCGGACGAGCGCAGGCTTGGGGACCCTACTTGGCGGTGGTGGTCTTCAGGAGCGCGGACGCGCAGGCTTCTGCGACATCTCGATTGGGGTCCGGTTGCCCGGGGAAGGTTGCCCACCCGGTCTTCATCACGAATTCCGTCCGCTCGTACGACTCGGCAATGGCCGCGAGCTCTCCGAGCTTCTTGGCCCGCCCCGCCGGTCACTGGCCGATCTCCCCGCGTCGTGCAGCGGTTGTCCGATCACGCACGCTTCCGCCGACGGCCGATGGCCCGCACCGCTCGTTTCCGGATCGTCCGCACCGCCTGCACCTGGCGCTCGACGTGGGCGAGAAGGACCTCCTCGCTGTCCCCCTTGAGACCTTCGTCGATGAGCGCGCGAAGAACCATCTGCAGGCTCACCGGACCCTTGAGCTTGGTCGTCGCCCGCCCCGCGAACACGCGAGCCCGGTCCACGACGTCCTGGGAGAGAATGAGCAGGACCCTGGTCTTGTCCTCGAACATCATCACCTCCGCATTGCGTCGGCCAAGCACTTATGCTTCTTATTTAACTTATATCATGATACTCTCGAGGCTGCGCGGAATACTCGGTCGGTCGAGTTCGGCCGGAACCTCACGGAGTGATGGCCCCTTGCTACTACGCGACATCCACGCGTCTTCGTCTCCATTCGCGCCGGGAGCCCAGGACCCCATCCGGGCCGACCTGTGGAGCCCGGAGCGGCTCGAGGAGCACGCGGAGCGCATCGCCCGCCGACCCGTCCTCGCCCGGGGTAAGAACGGCCGCCGGTCCCCTCGCGTGCAGGACAGCGGGCGCGTCCTGCTCCAGTGCTATCGAGACATCGCGGCGGTCATCCGAGACGAGGGCGCCACGACCCCCGCCGCGGAGTGGTTCGTGGACAACTTCCACATCGTGGAGGCGGTGGCACGGCAGGTCCGCGAGGATCTCCCGCTCGGGTTCTACCGGCAGCTGCCCAAGCTCGCGGACGAGCCCCTCGAGGGCTACCCCCGCGTGCTCGGCCTCGCGTGGGCCTTCGTCGCGCACACGGACAGTCGCGTCGAGCCCGACACCCTCCAGCGCTTCGTCCGCGCGTTCCAGCGGGTGCAGCCGCTGACCATCGGCGAGCTCTGGGCCGTTCCGATCGCCCTCCGGATCGTGCTCCTCGAGAACCTCCGCCGCCTCGCCGAGCGTATCGTGACCGGCCGTGCCGCCCGCCAGGCCGCCGACGCCCTGGCCAACGATCTGCTCGGCCTGGCCGGCCGACCCGCGCAGCCCCTCGCGTTTCAGGGGCTTCCCGCCGCGGACCTGTCGACCGCCTTCACGGTCGAGCTCGTCCAGCGCCTGCGGGAGCAGGATCCGCAATCGACGCCCGCCCTGCGATGGCTCGACGAGCAAATCGCCAAGCGGGGCGGTTCGCCGGACGAGCTCGTGCAGGCCGAGCATCAGAGCCAGGCCGGCATGAACGTGACGGTCCGCAACGTGATCACCAGCCTGCGCATGATGTCGACCCTCGACTGGGCGGACTTCTTCGAGAGCGTCAGCCTCGTCGACGACACGCTGCGAGCCGCCACCCGCTTCGGCGACATGGACTTCGCGACCCGCGATCAGTACCGGCACGCGATCGAGGATCTGGCCCGCGGCTCCCGCCGCTCCGAGCTGGAGGTCACCCGGCTGGCGATGGCCGTGGCCCGGCGGGCCGCCCCCGGAGCGCGCGCGCAGGATCCGGGCTACCACCTCCTCGCGGAGGGCCGGCCCCTGTTCGAAAAGGAGATCGGCTACCACATCCCGACGAGACGATGGCTCGTGCGGGCCTTCCTGACGAGCGCGACGCCGCGCTACCTCGCGACCCTCGCGGTCGTGACCGGCGCGCTCCTCGCGCTGCCGGTTCTCGCCGCACACGCCTCCGGCATGAGCTGGGGGGCAGTGGCGCTCCTGACCCTCCTCGCGGTGATCCCGGCCTCGGACCTGGCGATCGCCTTGGTCAACCGTGCGGTGATGGCCCTGATCGGGCCGCAGGCGCTGTCACGCCTCGAGCTCCACGGGGGCGTGCCTCCGGGCCTGCGCACCCTCGTCGTCGTGCCGACGCTGCTCACGAGCGAGGACGAGATCGCCGAGCACGTCAATCGTCTCGAGATCCACTTCCTCGCCAACCCGGACGGAAACCTCCACTTCGCCCTCCTGTCGGACTGGATCGACGGCCCCGCCGAGACGATGCCGGGAGACGATCGGCTCCTCGCGGCGGCGGCCGACGGGATCGCGCGTCTCAACGCCCGCAACGGTCCCGCACCGGCCGCGGGAGCCCGCTTCCTCCTGCTGCATCGCCGGCGGCTCTGGAACCCCGGCGAGGGCAAGTGGATGGGGTGGGAGCGCAAGCGCGGGAAGCTCGACGAGCTCAACCATCTGCTCGCGGGCGCGACCGACACGACCTTCATCGGGACTCGGGGACGCCCGCCTCAGGTTCCCTCGGGCATCCGCTACGTGATCACCCTCGACGCCGACACCCGGCTGCCGCGTGGCGCCGCGACCCGCCTCGTCGGCACCATGGCCCATCCTCTGAACCGGCCGGTCCTCGATGTCCAGTCGGGGCGCGTCGTCGATGGCTACGCCATCCTCCAGCCCCGGATCACGCCCACCATACCCACCGAGGGCGGCCGGTCTCTCTTCCACCGGATCTTCGCCGGGCCGGCCGGGATCGACCCGTACGCGTCCGCGACCTCCGACGTCTACCAGGATCTCCTCGGCGAGGGCTCGTACACCGGCAAGGGTATCTACGACGTCGCGGCCTTCGCCACCGCGCTCGAGGGTCGCGTGCCCGAGAACGCCCTCCTGAGCCACGATCTGTTCGAAGGGATCTTCGCCAGGGCCGGCCTCGTGACCGATATCGAGCTCTTCGAGGAATTCCCCAGCGACTACGAGGTCGCCGCGAGGCGCCAGTATCGCTGGGCGCGTGGCGACTGGCAGCTCCTCCCGTGGATCTTCAAGGGCGACGTGATCGGCGGCCGGCGCGGCAGGTGGCTCCCCCTCATCGGCGCGTGGAAGATCATCGACAACCTCCGCCGGACCCTGTCGGCCCCGACGGCGTGGCTCACCCTCGTCTCCGCCTGGACGCTTCCCGGCAGTCCCGCCCTCGTGTGGACGACCTTCATCTTGGCCACGCTCGCGCTCCCCGCTCTGCTTCCCGCCCTGGCCGACATCGTGCCCCGGCGGCGCGGCATCTCGAAGCGAACCTACATCCGCAGCGCGGGACAGAGCTTCGCCCTGTCCGGATCCCAGATTGTCCTCGCCATCGCCTTCCTCGCCCACCAGGCGTGGCTGATGAGCGACGCGATCGCGCGCACGCTCGTGCGGCTATACCTGACCCACCGGCGGCTCCTCGAGTGGACGA
Source organism: Candidatus Methylomirabilota bacterium (assembly GCA_035315345.1). Classification (NCBI taxonomy): domain Bacteria; phylum Methylomirabilota (SeqCode); species Candidatus Methylomirabilota bacterium. Next base: position 33,387 of record DATFYA010000093.1, on the reverse strand, counting down.
CCGCGGCCCAGGCCAAGGCGGACATGTCCCGTGCCGTCACCTCCGTCTACCGGCGCATGCGCGGCGCGCTGATCCTCGCGGCGGCGACCGGGGCTCTCGTCGTGGTCCTGCGCCCGGAGAGCGCCCCGCTCGCCGCCCCGTTCGCCATCGCGTGGGCGCTCTCCCCGCTGGCCGCCCGGTGGGTGAGTCGCCCCCCGCGCCCGTCGCCGGCGCAGACCCTCACGGCCTCGGACCGCCAGATCCTCCGCTCGACGGCACGCCGCACCTGGCGCTTCTTCGAGACGTTCGTCGGGCCGGACGACGCCTTCCTTCCGCCCGACAACTTCCAGGAGGATCCGAGACCGACCGTTGCCCATCGCACCTCGCCCACGAACATCGGGCTGTACCTGCTCTCGGTCGTCGCCGCGCACGATTTCGGCTGGCTCGGCATCCTCGACACCCTCGATCGCCTCGAAGCGACGCTCGCCACCATGCGCCGCCTCGAGCGGTTCCGCGGCCACTTCTACAACTGGTACGATACCGGCGGGCTTCGTCCGCTGGAGCCCCGGTACGTGTCCACCGTCGATAGCGGTAACCTCGCGGCTCACCTGCTCGCCATCGCCAACGCCTGTCGCGACGCCATCCACGCGCCCCTGCTGGATCGCGGCCGGCTCGACGGACTGCGGGACACGGTGCTCCTCGCCGCGGACGCCGCGAGCGGGCTCCCCGCCGACCGGCGCACGCAGACCGTCACGCCCCGTCAGCTCACCGAGACCTGCGCGGTCCTCACCGCCGCGCTCCAGGAGCCGCCGACGACCGCGGCAGACTGGGCCGCTCGTCTCGCCGACCTGGCCCGGCACGCCGACACCCTCGTCGACATGTCGCGCGCGCTGACCGCCGAGCGCGGCGAGCCAGACAGCTCCGACGTCCTGGTCTGGGCCCAGGCCGCGCGCGCGACCATCGCCGGCCACGAGCGCGATCTCCAGACCATCCTGCCCTGGACACCGCTCCTCGAGACGCACCTGGCGAGCGGTCATCGCGATCTGCTGGCCGATCTGCTGGCCGCACTCCAGTCCCTCCGCGCTTCGTCGCCCGCCCCCGCCGATCTGCCCGACCGCTGCCAGGCCGTGATCGCCAAGCTCACGGTCCTCCGCGAGACCTTTCTCGGGGAGGGCCCCGTGGTCGAGGAGACCATCCGTCACCTCGACCAGGCCATCGACAGCCTCGAGCGCTCCTCGGCGTCCGCCGCCGCGCTCGTCCGTCGCCTCCTGGCTGTCGGTGAAGCCACGCGACAGCTCGCCGACGACATGCAGTTCGGCTTCCTCTTCGACCCCAGCCGCAAGATCTTCTCCATCGGGTACCGAGTCACCGACGGCAGCCTCGACTCGGGCGCGTACGACCTGCTTGCCTCCGAGGCGCGCCTCGCCAGCTTCGTGGCCATCGCCAAGGGCGACGTCCCGGTCTCGCACTGGTTTCACCTGAGCCGCCCGATGACTCCGGTGGGTATCGGGTCGGCGCTGCTGTCCTGGTCCGGCTCGATGTTCGAGTACCTGATGCCCGCGCTCGTGATGGACTCTCCCGCGGGCAGCCTGCTCGACGAGACCTATCACCTCGTGGTCCGCCGTCAGATGAGCTACGGCGCGGAGCACGGCGTCCCGTGGGGCATCTCCGAGTCGGCGTACAACGTGCGCGATCTGGATCTCACCTACCAGTACTCGAACTTCGGGGTCCCGGGCCTGGGCCTGGAGCGGGGGCTCGGGGAAGATCTGGTCGTCGCGCCCTACGCGACCGCCCTCGCCGCGATGGTCGATCCGGTCGCCGTCACCCGGAACCTCTCGGCGCTCGTGGCGGTGGGCGCCCGCGGGCCGTACGGTTTCTACGAGGCTCTCGACTACACGCGATCGCGCGTCCCCGAGGGGAGCCGAGTGGCCATCGTCCGGGCGTACATGGCGCACCACCAGGGCATGACTCTCGTGGCCCTCGCGAACGCGCTCCACGACGGCGCGATGCGCGCGCGGTTCCACGCCGAGCCGATCGTGCAGGCCACCGATCTGCTCCTCCAGGAGCGGGCGCCTCGGGACGTGGCGGTCGCGCGTCCCCGGGTCGAGGAGGTCCACGCGCCGGCCCACCTCCGCGACTTCGTCGAGCCCGCCTTCCGGCAGTTCACGACCCCTCATGGCCCCACGCCTCGAACGCACCTGCTCTCGAACGGGCGCTACGCGGTGATGCTCACGGCCGCGGGCTCCGGTTACAGCCGATGCGCCGGCCTCGGCATCACGCGCTGGCGGGAAGACGCCACCCGCGATCACTGGGGGGCCTACATCTTCGTGCGGGACGTGCAGAGCGGCGCGGTCTGGTCGGCCGGATATCAGCCCACCGGCGTCGAGCCCGATGCGTACCGGGTCACCTTCTCCGAAGACCGGGCGGAGTTCCATCGCCGCGACGGCGCGATCACCACCGCGCTCGAGGTGCTGGTGTCTCCCGAGGATGACGCCGAGATCCGCCGCGTATCGATCACGAACCTCGGGCCGCACGTGCGCGAGCTCGAGCTGACCTCCTACGCCGAGCTGGTGCTGGCCTCCCCGGCCGCTGACACCGCGCACCCGGCATTCTCCAACCTCTTCGTACAAACCGAAGCGCTCCCCGACCTCGGAGGCCTGCTGGCCACCCGCCGGGTCCGCTCGGCCGGGGAGCCGTCCATCTGGGCCGCCCACACGGTCGTCGTCGAGGGCCAGACCGGCGGCGGCCCGCAGTACGAGACCGACCGGGGGCGCTTCCTGGGCCGGGGGCGGACCATCCGCACGCCGATGTCGGTGATCGACGGGCGGCCCCTGTCGAACACCGCGGGCTCGGTCCTCGATCCGATCTTCAGCCTGAGGCGCCGCATCCAGCTCGACCCTGGCAAGGCCGCCCGGCTGATCTTCTCCACGCTGGTCGCCCGGTCACGCGAGGCTGCCGTCGCCCTCGCCGACAAGTATCGCGACCCGGCAACCTTCGACCGCACCGTCACGCTGGCCTGGACGCAGGCGCAGGTCCAGTGCCACCACCTCGGGATCGAGCCGGAGGAGGCGCATCTCTTCCAGAACCTGGCCAGCCGAGTCATCTACTCCGACCCCGCCCTGCGGCCCGCGCCGGACGCGCTCGGCCGGCCGACCTCCGGGCCATCGGCCCTGTGGGCCCAGCAGATCTCCGGCGAGATTCCGATCGTCCTGGTCCGGATCGACGAGCCCGAGGACCGCGGGATCGTCCGGCAGCTGCTCCGCGCGCACGAGTACTGGCGCGTGAAGGGGCTGGCCGTCGACCTCGTCATCGTGAACGAGAGGGCGCACTCCTATACCCAGGAGCTCCAGTCCTCGCTCGAGGCCCTGCTGCGAACGAGCCAGTCGGCGCGACGAGACGCGCGGGAGGACGGCCCCCACGGCAACGTCTTCATCCTCCGGAAGGATCTGCTCTCGCCGTCGGATCACGCCGCGCTGCAGGTGGCGGCCCGGGTGATCCTCTTGAGCCGGCACGGCACGCTCGCGGAGCAGATCGCGCGCGCTGAGCCACCTCCGGTCCCCGCCGCGCCCCGGCGGCGTCCGGTCCGGCCGGCCGCGCCGCTGGACGCCCGGTCCTCGCGCGGGGCCTCCGAGTTCTTCAACGGCCTGGGAGCCTTCGTCGAGGACGGGCGCGAGTACGCGACCGTCCTCGGGGAGGGGCAATGGACCCCCGCCCCATGGATCAACGTCATGGCCAACCCCGCGTTCGGGTTTCAGGTCTCCGAGTCGGGCGCCGGATACACCTGGTCGGTCAACAGCCGGGAGAACCAGCTGACCCCGTGGTCCAACGATCCAGTCGGCGACCAGCCGGGTGAAGCGATCTACATCCGGGACGAGGAGACCGGAGAGCTCTGGGGCCCGACGCTGCTCCCCATCCGCGAAGAGGCCTCGACCTACGTCGCGCGGCACGGTCAGGGCTACACGTGCTTCGAGCACACGTCCCACGAGGTCGCGACGCGCCTCGTGCAGTTCGTGCCGCGGGACGGCCCGATCAAGATCTCCCGGCTGACGCTCGAGAATCGCTCCACCCGGCCGCGCCGCCTATCGGTGACCGCGTACGTGGAGTGGGTCCTCGGGGCGTCCCGCGCCGCCACCGCGCCGTTCATCGTCACCGAAGTGGACTCCGAGACCGGCGCGATCTTCGCCCGCAATCCGTGGAGCCAGGAGTTCGCGGATCGCGTCGCGTTCGCCGATCTCGGAGGTCGCCAGACCGGATGGACCGGGGATCGAGCCGAGGTCCTCGGTCGCCACGGGACCCTGGACCATCCCGCCCTGCTGGAAGGGGGAGGCCGGCTATCCGGACGGGTCGGCGTGGGCCTCGACCCGTGCGCGGCGCTGCAAACCGTGGTCGACGTGCCCGCGGGGGGCCGGGAGGACCTCGTGTTCTTTCTCGGTCAAGCGGCCTCGGCGGACGAGGCCCGTGCCCTCCTGGTGCGATATCGCGCCGAGGACCTCGACCTCGCGCTGGAGACGGTGCGGACCCACTGGGACGACATCCTCGGAGCCATCCAGGTCAAGACGCCGGACCGCTCGATGGATCTCATGCTCAACCGCTGGCTCCTGTATCAGACGCTGGGCTGCCGGCTGTGGGCCCGCTCGGCCTTCTACCAGGCCGGAGGCGCCTACGGCTTTCGCGACCAGGTCCAGGACGTGATGGCGCTCGTGGTGGCGAAGCGAGAGGTCGCACGCGAGCATCTCCTCCGGGCCGCCGGCCGCCAGTTCGTCGAGGGCGACGTCCAGCACTGGTGGCATCCGCCATCCGGGCGAGGCGTGCGGACCCGGATCTCGGACGACCCGGTCTGGCTCCCCTACGCGGTCACCCACTACCTCGAGGTCACCGGGGACTCCACGCTCCTCGACGAGATCGTCCCCTTTCTCGAGGGCCCCGCGATCCCGGACGGACAGGACGATGCCTACTTCGAGCCCACGCTCTCGGCCCAGACCGGCACGCTCTTCGAGCACTGCGCGCGCGGGCTCGACCGGAGCCTCTCCGTCGGATCGCACGGCCTCCCGCTGATGGGCACCGGAGACTGGAACGACGGCATGAACCGGGTGGGCCACGAAGGACGCGGGGAGAGCGTCTGGCTCGGGTGGTTCCTCCACACCACCCTCTGGGAGTTCGCCCGGCTGGCCGAGGCGCGAGGCGAGGTCACGCGGGCCGACACGTGGCGTCAGCACGTCCACGCGCTGAAGGCTTCGCTCGAGGCGCACGCCTGGGACGGCGACTGGTACCGGCGCGCCTATTTCGACGATGGCTCCCCGCTGGGATCGGTCGTGAACCCGGAGTGCCGCATCGACTCCATCGCGCAGTCGTGGGGGGTGATCTCCGGTGCCGCGGAGCCCGGGCGGGCCGCGCGGGCCATGGCCGCGGTGGAGGAGTATCTGGTCCGGCGGGATCAGGAGCTCGTCCTGCTGTTCACCCCGCCGTTCGACCACGCGCAGCTCGACCCGGGGTACATCAAGGGGTATCCGCCCGGGATTCGCGAGAACGGCGGCCAGTACACGCACGCGGCCATCTGGACGGTCATGGCCTTCGCCGCGCTCGGAAACGGCGACAAGGCGAACGAGCTCTTCTCGATCCTGAACCCGATCAACCGCGCGAGCACCCGCGCCGGCGTCCATCGCTACAAGGTCGAGCCGTACGTCGCGGCCGCCGACGTCTACGCCGAGTACCCGCACGTCGGCCGCGGGGGGTGGACCTGGTACACCGGCTCGGCGGGCTGGATGTACCGGGCCGGGCTCGAGTGGCTGCTCGGCTTCCGGCTACGCGGCGCGGTGCTCTATCTCGATCCCTGCATCCCGCGCGGGTGGCGCCGCTTCGACATCACGTTCCGGTACCACGCGTCGCGCTACGAGATCGCGGTCGAGAACCCGAGCGGGGTGACCCGCGGCATCGCGTCCATCGAGTTCGACGGCATCTCCCGCGATGTCGCGGACGGCCGCGTCCCGCTCACCAGCGACGGCGCCACGCACCGCGTGCGGGTCGTCCTCGGGTGAGGATCGGCAGCCGTCGCCCCGGTCACTTCTGCTCCTTGCCTCCGGGGCAGTCACCGAGTTTCTTCATGTCGGGGGCCGTCAGCCCGCGCGCCTGCAGGTCGGTCTGAGGAACTTGCCGCGGTCGTTCAGCGCCTTCGCGTTCTTGGGCATCGCCTCGCGGTGACAGCTCTTCGCCGGCATCCCCGCGGCCTTGGCGTCCGTCAGCATCTGCCCGGTGGCCCAGGCGCTGCCGATCGCAGGACGAGCGACCGCGCGGCGCCGACGATGGTTCGGGTCACGCGCGTCATGGCGAAGGTCTCCTTCGGTCTATGGCTTCATGTCCTCGACGATGCCTTGCGCGATGTAGCGGCCGAGCGCATACACGGTGTAGCACGGATTGACGCCCAGTGACGTCGGGAGGATGGAGGAGTCGGCCACGTACAATCCGTCCACGTCCCAGGAGCGGCCGCGAGAGTCCACCACGTCGCGCTTCGGACTGCCCCCGAGCGCGCAACCGCCCATGGGGTGGCCGCTCGTGATCTGGATGCGCTCCTGACGCACGAGGTCGGCGGTCAAGGTCGCGTCGACGTCGGCGGGACCGTTCAGGATCAGCGGGCGATGGCTGTTGAAGAAGACGCGGCGGGCGCCCGCCGCGAACATGATGCGGGCGCCCGTCCGCAGCGAGTCGAGCCACGCGGGCTGGTCCTCCTCGGCCAGCGCGTACTCGAAGCCCTTGGCGGTCACGCGGCCGACCGGCCGATCGCGGAACATCACCGCGAGGGTCATGGTCTGATTGAGCCGTTTCATGAACGCGAGGTGACTCTCCGCCGACTCGTACGGGACCAGCTGGGCCATGGCCAGCGGATGGCTCAGCAGCCCTTCCAGGGCATAGCGGACGTGGTCGCGGGCGGGATCGGCCCTCGTCTGATCCGCGACTTCGTATTTCTTGACGAAGTAGCCCATGGGCGGGGTCGCGGCGGACGGATACAGGGCCTGGTCGAAGTCGGCGAAGAAGGTCGTGGTCGCGTGCGTCGAGAAGCGCTCTCCCACCGCGCGCTCCGATCCCTTGGCCAATCGGAGACCCGGCACTCCACTCTGCATGAGAATGCGCGGCGAGGCGAAGGGACCGGCGGCCAGGACGACGCGTCGCGCCCGGATCTCGACGCGTTGCCGGTCCCGGCCGCGCGCATCCGTCAGGTGCGCCACCACGCCGGTGACCCGATGCGTGCGCCCGGCCCGTCCGTCGCCGGGCAGCGCCTCCAGCGACAGCTGGTCCACCCGGCAATTCGCCAGCACCTGGGCTCCGTGTCGCGCCGCGAGCGGGAGCACCACGTTGAGCGGCGTGAGCTTGCGGTTGTAGCGGCATCCCAGATCGCAGAATCCGCAGCCGATGCACTGGTGCGCGTTGCGCTGTGCCGGGCCGTGATGCGGCAGGCCCAGGGCCTGCACGCCCCGGCGCAACGCGAGATTGCTCCCCGCGATCTGCGACTCCGGGACGGGCGCGATTCGCAGGAGCTTGTGGATGGCCGCGAAGTGGGGCTCGAGGTCTTGGTAGTCGAGCTCGGCACCATAGAGGTCGCGCCAGTCCCTGATCACCGGCCTCGGCGGCTCGAAGGCCAGCGCGTGGTTGATCGTCGCGGAGCCGCCGACCAGCTTGCCGGTCACGACGGCGGCGGACACCGTCGGAATCGAGCGGCCAAAGACCTCGACCACCGAGAATTCCGTGTCGAACATGCGCGGCATCATCAGGCGCTCGCGCTGTAGAAACTCCGCGGGCTCGATGAACTCGCCCTTCTCGAGCACGAGGATGCGCTGCTTCGTCTTCGCGGCCAGCTCGGCGGCCACGAACGAGCCGCCGGCTCCCGACCCCACCACCACCACGTCGGTCTCCAGCACCAGCCGGCCGTCCCCATCGACGATTCGCGCGGCCTCGAGGCCTCCGCCTAGCGCGTCGTGCCTCACGATGCGGCGACGCAGGGCCGCCACGTTGTCTTCGGTCTCCTCGGCCATGTCGAAGGACGTGGTACGGCCCAGATCGGCGGTGGCGCCGTCGGTCTCCCGCACCCAGGGGCCCGGATAGTTCATGGCCTTCCACGTCACCTTCTCGTTCACGTAGATGGGGGCCGTGCCGATGAACCGGGCTCCGCTGAAGATGTTGCGCAGCGCCCGGATATTGCTGTCACGCAGGAACAAGAAGTAGCGGTTCGCATCGACGGGATGGAACCGCCTCAGCTCCAGGCGCGCGGGCAGACCGTAGCGCGTGGAAAACGTCCGGGTGAAGGTCGGCAGGACGTTGACGAAATCGACCAGGAACCGCATGCTGGCCAGGAACTCGTCGCCCGAAGCCCAGGCGTACTGCGCATAGACCGCCACCGGGTCGTAGTCCGGATCTTCGCGCGCGAGACGCTGACGAATCTCCGTGTCGGGCGGATTGAAGCCGTCGATGATCTTCTCGACGACCTCTTCCTGGACGGAATTGAAGATGGGCTCCTCGGTGCTGCCCAGACGCGCGATCGCGCCGCGTACCCTCCCGCACCCCAGCGTCGACGACACCAGCGTCGCCGCCGCCGATGCGCGGGCGAGGCGGGCCAGAAACTGACGCCGGGTCATGGCCCGGGCGATGCCGCGGTCGAAGGAGCGCTGCCCGTTCATCGACCGGCGCCCTCGGCTCCCGGCACGGCGAATTGATGGCGGTTGACCCGCTGGCCGGCCACCGTCTCGCCGGCTCGCACGTGGCACTCGATGCAGCGATTCGGAACGTTGGGCGTCACGTCCGGGTAGTGATCCGCTCGACCGGTGTGGCATCCGCTGCAGAAGTCCACGGTGTGGACCGACCCGAGTCCGAGCCGATGCTCGTCGTAGTGGCAAGCCGCGCAGAGACGCCCCCCGAGAGCGGCCGCGGACGAATCGCCGACGAAGCGTCGTCCCCGCGGCGTGGCCGCGGTCAATCCCTCCCGGCGCAGCGCCACCCGGGCGGCTCGGTCGTCATTCAGCACGCGCATCTGTCGGCCGACGAAATGCTTGCTCTCGAGCGTCTGCTGGTACTGGGCCTGATGGCATCCCCCGCACGTGCCGTCCTCGACCGGTGCCGTGAAGTCCGGATGCCCCCCCGGGGTGTGACATTGCCCACAGCGGATGCCCACGGCGGCATGGAGACTCTGCCGATAGCTCTTGTCGATCCGCCCGCCATGACATGTCTGGCACTCCTCCACGTACGGGACGGGACCCGAGACCGGGGCCGCCGCATCCGGCCGCTTGGGCGACCCCGGCACCAGGAAGCAGCCGCCGAGCAGGACGGCGAGGATGCCGACCAAGGATCCGGCCCAGGGCATCTCGACTCGGAAGGCCGCTCGCGGGGTCACGCCCGTCTGGCCCGGAAGAACTCGCTCAGCCTCGCTCCGCACGCGGCGGCGAGGACGCCGGACGCGACCTCGACCCGGTGGTTCAGCCGCGGGTCTTCGAGCAGACGATAGAGGCTCTGCACCGCACCGGCCTTGGGATCCTCGGCGCCATAGACCAGGCGGGCGATCCGCGCGTGGAGCGCTGCGCCGCAGCACATCACGCAAGGCTCGACGGTGACGTACAGTGTGGCGGCGGTCAGCCGGTAGTTGCCGGTCTCGCGCGCGGCCGAGCGGAGGGCCAGGATCTCGGCATGCGCCGTCGGATCCGAGAGCGAGATCGGCGTGTTGTGCGCTCGGCCCACCAGCCGGCCTTCGACGACCACCACCGCGCCGACGGGCACCTCCCCGGCCTCGGCGCCGCGCCCCGCCTCCTCGAGCGCGAGGGCCATCCATTGCTCGTCGGCGTGCATCGGGACGGCGATGAAGGAGACGCTCTCTGCCCTACCCTCTCCCGGCCGGGTCGAGGGTGGAGCAGAGAGACGTCCAGAAGTGGTGCGCCCTAGAGGAATCGAACCTCTGGCCTTCGGATTCGTAGTCCGACGCTCTATCCATCTGAGCTAAGGGCGCTCTTGGCGGAGAGGCCGGGATTCGAACCCGGGACAGAGGTTTTGCCCCTGTAACCGCTTAGCAGGCGGCTGCCTTCGGCCGACTCGGCCACCTCTCCACACGTCAAGCCACCAGAGTATAGGGCATTCGGGCCGCCGCGACCACCCGAGAACCCGGCGAGATCCCGCGGCTTGTCCTATCCTGAGGCCGGGAGGCCACGCCAATGACCCGCTTGCGAGCGCTGCTGCGCGATGCCTGGACGCTCATCCGCCCCTACTGGTTCTCGGAAGACCGCTGGGCCGGCCGTGGGCTCCTCGCGGCGGTGATCGCGCTCGCGCTGTTCACCGTGTTCATCAACGTGCTGCTGAGCCAGTGGTACAACTCCTTCTACAACGCGATCCAGGACAAGGACTTCCCCGCGTTCTGGAACCTCCTCATCCGCTTCTCGTGGCTGGCCCTGCTCTACATCATCGCGGCGGTCTACCAGATCTATCTGAACCAGATGCTGCAGATCCGCTGGCGCCGGTGGCTCACCGAGCGCTATCTGGGCGCCTGGCTCGCCGACGGCGCCTACTACCGCATGCAGCTCACCGCCGGCGAGACCGACAACCCGGACCAGCGCATCGCCGACGACCTGCGCTTGTTCGTCGCGGGCGCGCTATCGCTCAGCATCGGCGGCCTGCGCGCCTTCGTGACCCTGGTCTCCTTCCTCGGCATTCTCTGGGGACTCTCGGGCGCGGCCACGATCCCGCTCGGGACCACGCACATCACGATTCCGGGCTACATGGTATGGGCGGCCCTGCTCTACGCGATCGCGGGCACCTGGCTCACCAACCGCATCGGGCGGCCGCTCGTGCGGCTCAATTTCAACCAGCAGCGGTACGAGGCCGACTTCCGCTTCAACCTGGTGCGCTTCCGCGAGAACGCCGAGGGCGTGGCGCTCTATCGCGGGGAGGCCGACGAGATGCGGAACTTCCGCGAGCGATTCTCGTGGGTGGTGCGCAACTGGTGGGACATCATGCGGCGGCAGAAGCGGCTGACGTGGTTCACCGCCGGTTATGGGCAGGCCGCGGTGATCTTCCCGTTCCTGGTGGCCGCACCCCGCTATTTCCGCGGCGAGATCCCGCTCGGCGCCCTCATGCAGACCTCGCAAGCCTTCGGCCAGGTCCAGGACTCGCTCTCCTTCATCGTGAACTCCTACACCGACCTCGCGGAGTGGCGCGCGGTGGTCCTCCGGCTGCTCGGCTTCGAGCACACCCTGGCCCGGGTGCGCGCGGAGGCCGCGCAGGAGGGCGTCCTCCGGGAGGCGGGAACCGAGGCCGGGCTGGCGCTGGATCGCGTGCATCTGCAGCTACCGGGCGGTCGCCCGCTGCTGGACGACGTCAACCTCGCCATCCGGCCCGGCGACACCACGCTGATCAGCGGGCCGTCGGGGGCCGGCAAGAGCACGCTCTTCCGCGCCATCGCCGGTATCTGGCCGTTCGGTCGCGGCCTGATCCGCCTGCCGCGCGGCGCTCGGGTCCTGTTCCTTCCGCAGAAGCCCTATCTGCCCATCGGCACGCTGCGGGAAGTGACCAGCTATCCCGCGCCGCTCGAGGGCATCGACGACTCGGCGCTGCGCGAGGCCCTGGCGGTGGTGGGACTGGGCGCGTTGACGGGGCGTCTCGACGAGTCGGCGCATTGGGCGCTCGCACTGTCGCCGGGGGAGCAGCAGCGCATCGCCTTCGCCCGGGCGCTCGTGCAGAAGCCCGAGTGGCTCTTCCTCGACGAGGCGACCTCCGCGCTCGACGAGGACACCGAGGCGCGGCTCTACGCGCTGCTGCGGGACCGGCTGCCCGGCGCGACCATCGTCAGCGTGGGCCATCGCAGCACGCTGCGCGCCTTCCACGCGCGTCGCGTGCTGGTGACGCCAAACGGCGCGGGGCCGGCTACCGTCGCGGAGGAGATGTCTCCCGCCTGAGCGCGACGGTGAGAGAAATGGCGGAGGGGGAGGGATTCGAACCCCCGATCCCTTGCGGGATTCCGGTTTTCAAGACCGGCGCCTTCAACCGCTCGGCCACCCCTCCGCGTTGGCTCAGGCCCGACCGGGGCCGATGCGCTCGAGCCCGCCCATGTACGGGCGCAGCGCTGCCGGCACCGTGACCGACCCGTCGGCCTGCTGGTAGTTCTCCAGCACCGCGATCAGCGTCCGCCCGACCGCGAGGCCGGACCCGTTGAGCGTGTGGCACAGCTCCACGCGCGCGCCGCCCGTCGGGCGGTACTTGAGATCGAGCCGGCGCGCCTGGTAGGCCTCGCAGTTCGAGCAGGACGAGATCTCACGATACTTGCCCTGCCCCGGCAGCCATACCTCCAGATCGTAGGTCTTGGCGGAGTGGAAGCCCAGGTCGCCGGTGCAGAGCGTCATCACCCGGTAGGGTAGCTGAAGCCGCTGCAGCACCGTCTCCGCGCTCCGCACCATCGTCTCCAGCTCGTCGTAGGACTGCGCGGGGGTGGTCACCTTCACCATCTCGACCTTGTCGAACTGGTGCTGCCGGATCATGCCCTTCGTGTCCTGGCCGTAGGTGCCGGCCTCGCGGCGGTAGCACGGGGTGAAAGCGCAGTAGCGCTTGGGCAGCTCGGCTTCCGGCAGGATCTCGCCGCCGTGGAGCGCGGTGAGCGCTACCTCCGCGGTCGGGATCATGTAGAGCGTGCGCCCCGCGTCGGGCTCGACCGTCTTGAACATCTGCTCCTCGAACTTCGGCAGCATCGCCACGCCGACCATGGTCTCGGGATTCACCAGGTGGGGCACCCACAGCTCGGTGAAGCCGTGCTCGCGCGTGTGCAGGTCGAGCATGAACTGGGCGAGCCCGCGGCTCAGGCGCGAGGCGGCGCCCCACATCACGGTGAACCGCGCCTTGGCGATCTTGCTCGCGCGGTCGAAGTCGAGGATGCCGAGCGCCTCGCCGATCTCGAAGTGCTGCCGGGGCTCGAACTCGAACGCGCGTGGCGTCCCCCAGCGGCGCACCTCGACGTTGTCGTCGGCCGAGCGGCCCACCGGCACGCTCGGGTGCGGCAGGTTCGGGATCTCGAGCAGCAGGCTCTCGAGCCGCGCGTCGGCGTCCTTGACCTGGAGGTCCAGCGCCTTGATCCGGTCGGAGACCTCCCGCATCCGCGCGGTCACCGCCTGCGCGTCCTCGCCGCGACGCTTGGCCTGGCCGATCGCCTCCGACGCGCGATTGCGCTCGGCCTTGAGCTCCTCGGTCTCGGTCAGGAGGCGGCGGCGCTCGGCGTCGGCCGCGAGGACCGGCGAAAGCGAGATGGCGGCGCCCCGGGTCGCGAGCGCGCGCTCCACCGCGGCCGGATCTTCGCGAATCAGCCTGATGTCGAGCATGGCGCGCCTCCTCTCTTCCCCTGCGCTCCTACGTCCCCTCACCCTGCCCTCTCTCCAGAGGGGAGAGGGAGAGAAGGTAACAAAAAAGAGGCCGCGGCAGCGCGGCCTCTGTCACCCCGTCCGGCGCGGATGGGCCGGCGGGGCCTACGGTGACTCCGTCTCGGTCGGCTCCGGGCTCGCCTGCTCGGCCTCGACGCGGGCCAGGTTGCCCACCTGATCCTCGGCGTCGAGATCGATGATCCGCACGCCCATGGTGTTCCGCCCCTGGCTGGTCACCTCGTCGGCGTGGACGCGGATGATCTTGCCCTTGGTCGTGACCACCAGGATGTCGTCGCCCTCGCGCACCTGCAGCATGCCGACCACCGAGCCGTTCCGACCCGCGGTCTTGATGTCGATGATGCCCTTGCCCGCGCGGCCCTGCAGCCGGTACTCGTCGAGCGGCGTGCGCTTGCCGTAGCCGCGCTCGGTGACGGTGAGGACGGTGACCCCTTCCTTGATCGTCTCCGCCGCGATGACCTGGTCGCCTTCCTCGACGTCGATGCCGCGCACGCCGGCGGCGGTGCGCCCCATCGGCCGCACCTCGTCCTCCGGGAAGCGGATGATCATGCCCTGCTTGGTGGACAGGAGCACCTCGCGCTGACCGTCGGTGCGCCGGGCGCCCATCACCTCGTCGCCCTCTTCCAGGGTGATGGCCAGGATGCCGCCGGCGCGCGGATGCGAGAAGGCGGACAGCTCGGTCTTCTTGACCTTGCCTTGCTTGGTGGCGAAGAGGATGTAGCCACCCGACTCGAAGTCGCGCACCGGGACGCAGGTGGCGACCCGCTCGCCCTCGGCGAGCGACAGCACGTTGGCCATCGCCTTGCCCTTGGCCTGCCGGCCGCCCTCGGGGATCTCGTGCACCTTGAGCCAGTGCACCTTGCCCTTGTTGGTGAAGAACAGGAGATAGGAATGGGTCGAGGCCACGAACAGGTCCTCGACGATGTCCTCCTCCTTGGTCTCCATCCCGGTCACGCCCTTGCCGCCGCGCTTCTGGCTGCGATAGGCCTCCACGTGCGTCCGCTTGATGTAGCCGGACCGCGTGATGGTCACCACCATGTCCTCGTCGGCGAGCAGGTCCTCGATGGTGAGGTCGGCGGTCTCGGCGAGGATCTCGGTGCGCCGCTCGTCGCCGAACTCTTCCCGCAGGGCGCCCAGCTCGTCCTTGATGATCCCGAGCAGGCGCGACTCGGAGGCGAGAATGCCCTGGAGGTCCGCGATGAGGGCCAGGGTCTGCTCGTGCTCCTCGACGATCTTGTGCCGCTCGAGCTGGGTCAGGCGCTGCAGCCGCATGTCCAGGATGGCCTTGGCCTGGATTTCCGAGAGCTGCAGCTGGCGCATCAACGCGTCCTTCGCCGCGTCGGGGCTCTCGGCCTGGCGGATGAGCCGGATGACCAGGTCGAGCTGGTCGACCGCCTTGCGGAGGCCCTCGAGGATGTGGGCCCGCTCCTCGGCGCGCGCCAGATCGTACTTGGTGCGGCGGGTGACGACTTCTCGGCGGAATGCCACGAATTCCTGCAGCATCTGCTTGAGGTTCACCACCTGGGGCCGGCGGCCGACCAGGGCGAGCATGATGACCCCGAAGGTGGTCTGCATCGGCGTGTGCTTGTAGAGCTGATTGATCACGATCTGCGGCATCTCGCCACGCCCCAGCTCCAGCACGATGCGGATGCCCTCGCGGTTCGACTCGTCGCGGCGCTCGCTGATGCCCTCGATCTTCTTGTCGCGGATCAGCTCGCCGATCTTCTCGATCAGGGTCGCCTTGTTCACCTGGTACGGCAGCTCGGTGACGATGATCGCCTCGCGGCCGCCGCGCATCTTCTCGACGTGGGCCTTGGCCCGCAGGGTGATGATGCCGCGCCCGGTGGTGTAGGCCTCGCGGATCCCGCTGCGCCCGTAGATGTACCCGCGGGTCGGGAAGTCGGGCCCCGGGATCACCTTGATCAGCTCGTCGATGGTGACGTCGGGGTTGTCGATGACCTTGATGAGCCCGTCCACCACCTCACGGAGATTGTGGGGCGGGATGTTCGTGGCCATGCCGACCGCGATGCCGGAGGAGCCATTGACGAGCAGGTTCGGCACCTTGGTGGGCAGGACCACCGGCTCCTGCAGCGACTCGTCGAAGTTCGGCGTGAAGTCGACGGTGTCCTTGTCGATGTCGGCCAGCAGCTCGTGGGCGATCTTGGCCAGGCGCGTCTCGGTGTAGCGCATGGCCGCGGGCGGGTCGCCGTCGATCGAGCCGAAGTTGCCCTGCCCGTCCACCAGCGGATAGCGCAGGGAGAATTCCTGGACCATTCTCACGAGGGCTTCATAGACCGGGGCGTCGCCGTGGGGGTGGTACTTGCCGAGCACCTCGCCGACCACGCGGGCCGACTTCTTGTACGCGCGGTTCCAGTTCAGCCCCAGCTCGTGCATGGCGAAGAGCACCCGGCGGTGGACCGGCTTGAGGCCGTCGCGGATGTCGGGCAGCGCGCGGCCGACGATGACGGACATGGCGTAGTCGAGATACGACTTCCGCATCTCCTCTTCGATCGGAACGGGCGCCTGTCGCTCGGGGCTCATGGATCGGGTCTGACGGCTCCTAGATGTCGAGGTTGATCACGTCCAGCGCGTTCTTCTCGATGAAGTCGCGGCGCGGCTCCACCGCGTCGCCCATCAGCACCGTGAACATCTCGTCGGCGCCGACCGCGTCCTCCATGGTCACGCGCAGCAGGGTGCGCGTCTCCGGGTTCATGGTCGTCTCCCAGAGCTGCTCGGGGTTCATCTCCCCGAGCCCCTTGTACCGCTGGAGCGTGGCTCCGTCCTTGGCCTGCTCCATGATGACGCGCATCATCTCGTCCAGGCTCCCGGTCTGGACCTCCTTCTCCGCCGCGTCCACGATCGTGCACGGGCCCTTGTGGATGCCCGCGATCTCGGCGTGCAGATCGAGCAGCTGCGCGTAGTCGGGCGACTTCAGCGCGTCGATGCTGAACTGCGCGGTGTGCGGACCCACCACCTGCACCATCGCCGCGTCCCCATTGTCGCCGCCGACGAGCTGGGCCGACCACCCGGGCAGCTCCGCGGCGACCTCCGCCACCGCGGCGGCGATCTCCCCGTCCCCCACGCCCCGCTTGCCCGCCCGGAACTTGCGCCGGACCAGCCCGTCGAGGATCGCGGCGGGAATGCCGCGGCGGCTGATCTTCGCGAGCAGGGCGCGGAACTCCAGCACCCGCTTGAGGGCTTCCAGGAGCGCCTCCCCCCGCAGCGGCGCCGCCTTGCCGGGGACCTTGATGCTCGCCTTCTCGACCCACTGCTCGAGCAGGAACTCTTCCATCTCCCGCTCGCTCATCAGGTACCGCTCCGCGCGCCCCTTCTTCACCTTGAAGAGCGGCGGCTGGGCGATGAACAGGTGGCCGGCCTCGATCACCTGCACCATGTGACGGAAGAAGAAGGTCAGCAGCAGGGTCCGGATGTGGGCGCCGTCCACGTCGGCGTCCGTCATCAAGATCACCTTGTGGTAGCGCAGCTTGCTGAGGTCGAACTCCTCGGGCCCGATGCCGGTGCCGAGGGCCGAGATCAGGAGCCGGATTTCATTGTGGGACAGGACCTTGTCGTAACGGGCCTTCTCCGCGTTGATGATCTTGCCGCGCAGTGGGAGGACCGCCTGGGTCTTGCGGTCGCGCCCCTGCTTGGCCGAGCCGCCCGCGGAATCGCCCTCGACCAGGAAGATCTCGCGGAACTGCGGCTCGCGCTCCGAGCAGTCGGCGAGCTTCGCCGAGAGGCCCTCGTCGTCGCGCCCGCCCTTGCGGGTCAGCTCGCGCGCCTTGCGCGCGGCCTCGCGGGCCTGGGCCGCCCGCACGCACTTGTCGACGATCTTCCGCGCGGTGGTCGGATCTTCCTCGAACGTCTCGCCGAGCCGGTCGTTGACGATTTGCTGGACGAGGCCCTTGACGTCCGAGTTCCCAAGCTTGGCCTTGGTCTGCCCCTCGAACTGCGGGTCGGGGATGCGCACCGAGACCACCGCGGTCAGCCCCTCGCGCACGTCCTCGCCGCTGACGTCCCCCTTGAAGCTCTTGAGGAACCCGTTGGCCTTGGCGTAGTTGGAGAGCGTGCCGGTCAGCGCGGCGCGGAAGCCGGTGAGGTGCGTGCCGCCCTCGCGGGTGTTGATGTTGTTCGCGAACGAGAACACGCTCTCCTGGTAGCCGTCGTTGTACTGCAGAGCCACCTCGACCTCGATGTTGTCCTTCTTGCCCTCGAAGAAGAGCACCTTCGGATGGATGGGCGTCTTGTTCTGGTTCAGGTGCTTGATGAACTCGATGATGCCGCCCTTGTAGAGGAAGGTGTGGCTGCGGCCGTCGCGCTCGTCCTCGATGACGATCTTGAGGCCCTTGTTGAGGAAGGCCAGCTCGCGCAGCCGGTTGGAGAGCGTGTCGAAGGAGAACGTCGTCTCCTCGAATATCTTGGCGTCGGGCTTGAAGCGCACGATGGTGCCGTGCTTCGTCGTCTTGTCGGTGGCGGCCAGATCTCCCTGGGGCGCCCCGTACTCGTAGCGCTGCGTCCACACCTTGCCCTGCCGGCGAATCTCGAGCTCGAGCCACTCCGACAACGCGTTGACCACCGAGATGCCGACCCCGTGGAGGCCACCCGAGACCTTGTAGGCCGAGTGCTCGAACTTGCCGCCCGCGTGCAGGACGGTCAGCACCACCTCGGCCGCGGTCTTGCCGCTCTCCTTGTGGATGTCGACCGGGATGCCGCGGCCGTTGTCGCCCACCGAGCACGAGCCGTCGGAGTGCAGGATCACCTTGATGCTGTCGCAATACCCGGCCAGCGCCTCGTCGACCGAGTTGTCGACGGCCTCGTACACGAGGTGGTGCAGACCGTAGGCGCCCGTGTCACCGATGTACATGGCCGGGCGCTTGCGCACGGCCTCGAGTCCCTCGAGGACCTTGATGTCGCTCGCGGTGTACGTATCGGCCATCAGGCGGCGCCCCGGATCGTGCTCGGTCGCGGCTCGGTCACGCGTCCTTCGCGGACCTCCCACCAGGTCACCCGCGCGACGTCGGGAACCGAGACATCGGCGGTGGTCAGGAACACCTGCCCCGCGCCGGTCACGTGGGTCAGCACGCGGGCCTGTACTTCCGGATCCAGCTCGGACAGGGCGTCATCGAGCAGCAGGACCGGATCGCTCCCGATGGCCCGCGCCACCGGCCCGACCTCGGCCAGACGCAGGGTCAGCGCCATCAGTCGCTGCTGGCCGCGGGAGCCGTAGAGCCGCAGATCGCGGCCATCCACCTCGATCGACAGATCGTCGCGATGCGGGCCGACCAGGCTCTGGCCGCGCCGGGCCTCCTCGCCGAACCGGGCGTCCAGCGCATTCAGGAACTCGGTCATCCCCTCTCCGGTGCCTGCGGTTTCGGCGTACCGCAGCCGCACGGCTCCCGCCCCGGCGAGCGCGGGATAGAGGTCACGCGCTTCGCTCTCGATCGCCGAGACCGCCTGACGCCGCCGGCCAACCAGCTCCAGCCCCACCCGCGCCAGCTGCTCGTTCCATGGGGCAAGCGCATTGCGGAGCGCACGCTCGGAGAGGCCGCTCTGCAGCAGATGGTTCCGGCGCGCGACGATCTGCCGGTAGCGACTCAGCCCGCTGAGATGGGCCGCGTAGAGCTTCCCCGCGAAGCCGTCGACGAAGTTGCGCCGGGCCTGCGGCCCCTCGGTGAGGATGGCCAGATCGGGCCAGCCGAACCCGATGGCTCGCGTCCAGGCGCAGCCCTCTCCACCAACTCCCCAGCGGCCGTCTTCGCGCTGAGCGATGCTGCGACGGATCGCCCGGACCGTCTCGCCGCGCCGGATATCACCGGTCACGTAGGCAGTGGGCGCTCCCCAGGCGAGCATCTCGACGGCTTTGGCCCCGCGAAACGAGCGGCCGACCAGCAGGACGCCGAGCCCTTCGAGCAGGTTGGTCTTGCCCTGTGCATTGAGTCCCGCGAGGATGTTCAGCTGCGGCGATGGCGTGAGCGACAGTCTTCGATAATTGCGAAAATCGGACAGTTCTACCCTGTCAATCTCCAACGATTTTCGCTCCCATGAGAGGTTAAATCCTCATGGGCATGATAACACACAGGGTTCCGTCCTCCTCGAAGCTTTTGAACACTCCGGGACTCAAACCGTCCTTCATCTCGATCAAAACTTGCTCGCCGCCCTGCGCACCGAGCGCGTCGAGCACGTAGCGCGAGTTGAATCCGATCGCGATCTCCTCACCCGCGAACTCCGCCTCCATCTGCTCCTCGGCTTCCCCGTAGTCGGGGCTATTCGCGGTGAGCTTGAGCTGTCCCGGCGAGAGCAGGAAGCGGACCGGCTTCGTGCGCTCCTCGGAGAGGACCGACACCCGCCGCAGCGCCGCGGTCAACGCGGCCCGCGACAGGGTCACTCGATGCGGATGGGCGCGCGGGACGACCTGCTCGTAGTTGGGGAACGTGCCCTCGATGAGGCGAGCCATCAACAGCACGTTCGGCATCCGGAGCATGAACTGGTTGTCGCTGATCGCGATCTGTACTTCCTCCCCCGAGCCGACGATGCGGGCGACCTCCTGGACCGCCTTGCGCGGAACGATCCCCGACATGGCCGGCCCCGCCGTCGGGAGTTGCCGGATGGCCAGAGCCAGCCGATGGCCGTCGGTCGCCACCATCCGCAACTCCTTGTCGTGCACCGCGAGGAGCACCCCGTTGAGCGCGTAGCGGCTTTCGTCGTGGGAGATCGCAAACGTGGTCTGGCCGAGCATGTCCCGCAGCACCTTGCCGTCGATGGTCAGCCAGCCGGTGGTCGCTCCGTCCCCGACCGCCGGGAACTCTTCCGGGGTGAGCCCGACCAGCCGATACGACGCTCCCGCGCACCGCAGCGCGACCCAGGCGTTCTCCTGGACCTTGAGCGCCAGCGGCGCCGCCGGCAGCTCCTTCACGATCTCCATGAGCTTGCGGGCCGATATCGTGATGGTGCCCGGCTTCACCACCTTGGCCGGTCCGGTCACCCGCACGCTGACCTCGAGGTCGGTCGCGGTCATTCGCAGCGTGTCGCCCTGGGCTTCCAGCAGCACGTTGGCCAGGACCGGCAGCGTTTGCCGTGGCTCGACCAC
Source organism: Candidatus Methylomirabilota bacterium (assembly GCA_035315345.1). Taxonomy (NCBI): domain Bacteria; phylum Methylomirabilota (SeqCode); species Candidatus Methylomirabilota bacterium. The sequence continues at coordinate 12,933 of DATFYA010000093.1, read as the reverse complement.
GTTGTGGGCCATCTGCAGCCCCCGCATGAACGCGTCACGATCCACATGCACTTCCATAAGTCTCTCCGTTGTTCAGGTATTGAAAGGAAACAGAAGAACTCGTCGTCGTAGGCAGAGGCGGAGCGGTGGACAGCGAGCCGGACGGGAAAGCGCCTCGTGAGGCGAAGGGTTACGACGGAGCCGGCGGTGGACAGCGCGGTGGACAGAGGCGCCGAGCCCGCCGATCACAGCGAGATGCTCTGGGTAAGTGTGTCGATGGTCTTCTTGAACTTTGGATCTTCTTGCAGCATGTTCTGGATCTTCTCGACCGCGTGCAGCACGGTGGTGTGATCCTTGCCTCCGAAGGTACGGCCGATCTCGGTCAGGGACGCGTGGGTCAGCTGGCGGGCCAGGTACATCGCGATCTGGCGCGGGAAGGCCACCGCTTTCGTACGGTTCTTCGCGCGCATGTCGCCGAGCTTGACCCCGAAGAACTCGGCCACCTTCCGCTGGATGTGCTCGATCGTGATGATCTTCTCTTCCTCGCCCCAGAGGTCGGACAGCACTTCCTGGGCGAGATCGACGCTCATCTCGCGGCCGCTCAGCGAGCAGAAGGCGATCATCCGGGTCAGCGAGCCCTCGATCTCGCGGATGTTGGCCTTGATCCGGCTGGCGATCAGGTAGGCGACGTCGTCAGGCAGGCGGACACGCTCGATCTCCGCCTTCTTCTTGAGAATGGCCACGCGGGTCTCGAAGTCGGGAGGCTGGATGTCTGCGATGAGGCCCCATTCGAATCGAGACCGGAGCCGCTCCTCGATCTCCGGGATCTCCTTGGGCGCCGAGTCGGAGGACACCACGATCTGCTTTCGGGCTTCGTAGAGATCGTTGAAGGTGTGGAAGAACTCTTCCTGGGTCCGCTCCTTGCCCGAGATGAACTGGATGTCGTCGATGAGGAGCAGATCGATCGTGCGGTACTTGGCGCGAAACTCGGCGGTCCGATCGTAGCGGATCGCATTGATGAGATCGTTCGTGAAGCGCTCGGTCGAGAGGTACAGCAGCCGCAGGGACGGATAGAGCCGGGCGATCTCGTGGCCGACCGCGTGCAGGAGATGCGTCTTGCCCAGGCCGACGCCGCCGTAGAGGAAGAGCGGGTTGTAGGCCTTGGACGGCAGCTCGGCCACCGCCTGGCAGGCGGCCTGCGCGAACTGATTGGAGTTGCCCACGACGAAGGAGCCGAAGGTGTAGCGCGGCGAGAGCCCGTTGGACAGCGGCACCGCCGGGGCTTCGCGCGGCGCCGCGGGCGCGCGCTCGGGCTCGCGATCGACCTCGAAGGAGACCACCGGGTTGCCGCCGAGGACGTCACGCGCCGCGGTCTGGATCGAGTCGGTGTAGTGCTGGACGAGCCAGTCGCGGCTGTACTTGTTGGGAGCGGCCACGCGGATGAGATCGCCCTCCATGGCGGTGACCCGACAGGGCCGCAGCCACGACTCGATGGCGGTCTCCGGGATCTTTCCTTCCAGCGTGACCAGGACGCGGGTCCACAAAGAGTCAAGCATTGTCGAGCCCTTGGTCGTCGGCGCCGCAAGAAGTTACACACAAACTTATCCACAGATGTGGATAACCGGGAGTGCTCCTGGGGGCCTGGGTCTCGGGAGCGCAACGACGGCCGACCAGGTAGCGACGTCTCATTCACTCTTCAGCGACTGACGAGCGCTGCGCGTTCTTGCACCGCGCCGGCCACCGGGCGCGCCGGTGTGATGCGGCACGCGCGATCTCTGACGCGGGAGGCGACCGTATCACAGCGTCGCAGACCGTCGCAAGGCCCTTGCGCTCCTTGACTTGCCGAGGAGCGCTCCGTAGACTGTGCAGGTTCTTTGACCGAGAGGGGAAATTTTCATGAAGAGGACGTTTCAACCCAATGTGCGGCGTCGGAAGAAGACGCACGGCTTTCGCTCGCGGATGAAGACGCAGGGCGGGCGCAACGTGCTCAAGCGGCGTCGGGCAAAGGGACGCAAGCGCCTGACGGTCTAGCCCGGCGCGGTGCTCACGCAGGCGGCGTTGCCGCTGCCGCGAGGCGAGCGCCTCCGGCGAGCGGCGGAGTTCCAGGCGGTCTTCCAGCACGGTAGTCGACACGAACGGCCGAGCTTCATCGCGCTCTGGCAGCGCGCGGCCGAGCGGCGAGTGGGATTCGCGGTGAGCCGGCAGATCCGTGGTGCGGTCGCCCGCAATCGAGCCCGACGCCGGCTTCGCGAAGCGTACCGGCAGATCCGTCCGCACATGCCCGTCGACGTCGCGGTCGTCCTCATCGCCCGCCCGGGCGCGGCGAGTCGTGCCTTTCCCGATCTGGTCGAGGACCTGCGCCGTCTGGCGGAGGCCCTGACGCTACCGGCGCGGCGCAGCCCGGCGCGCGCATGAGCGCAGGACGCCTGGCCGCTCAGGTCGTCCGCGGCTATCAGCTCACGATCCGTCCGCTCTTGCCCGCCGCGTGCCGGTTCGCACCGAGCTGCTCGGAGTACGCCCGCGCGGCGTTGCACACTCACGGGCTGATGCGGGGCGGCTGGCTCGCGCTGCGCCGACTGTCACGATGCCACCCCTGGAACGCGGGCGGCTACGATCCGCCGCCGATGAGAAGCTCGAGAGGATGATGGACAAGCGAACGACGCTGGCGCTGCTGCTCATGGCGGCGCTGCTGATGATCTATCCGGCGATCTTCATGCGCCAGGAGCCCGAGCGGGCCGCGCAGAAGACCGAGGCTCCGGCCCCGCACCCGAAGCAAGCCGAGACCGCAGCGCCGTCGACTCAAGCCGCCGCGGCGCCGCTGCCTCCCAAGGAAGCGCCGGCCGCGCCCGAGCGCACCGCGGTCGTGGAGACGCCGCTCTATCGCGCCGAGATCGGCAGTGCCGGAGGCCGAGTCCAGGGATGGCAGCTCCACTATCGCGGCGCCAAGCCCATGGCCGCCCCGGGGATCCTGGTGTCGCGAGGAATCGTCGTCAACCGACCCGGTCAGCCTGCGCGATCCATCGGGTTCAACCTTTCGACCGACAAGGTGACGCTGCCGGCTGGTGGCGGAACCGGCGAGCTGGTCCTCACCGGTGAAGACGGATTCGGACTTCGGATCACGGAAACCCTCCGTTTCCACGCCGACTCCTACGTGGTCGACCACCAGATCAAGGTCGAGAATCGCCACAACCAGGCCCAGAGTGCGGAGTTGGCGATGGCCTGGCAGGCGGCCGTGGAGCTGCCAAAGGACACGCCGGAGAAATTCCAGGGACAGCATCCCATCCGGGTCGTGCGCCTGGTTGATGGCTCGGTTCACCGGGAAGTGTTGACAAAAATTGGCGAATTCAATGGACCCGGCCAGTGGATCGGGCTCGAGAGCGAATGGTATCTCACCGCATTGATTCCCCGATCGGACGGGTTCCGGCTGGGCGAGTCGAAGGTGACTGAAACGCGGGCCGACTCACAGAAACCCCTTGAGTTTGGGCAGGTTGCACTGCGGACGAGCCTTCCGGCGCTAACTCCCGGTCAGAGCTGGGAGGGGATGGCTCAGAGCTATCTGGGTCCGAAGGAGTACGACCGGCTGAAGGCCGTGGGCGCTGGGCTAGAAAACTCCATATATTTCGGTGGGTTCCCCGTACCTAGAGAATACGGCGGCCTGCCGATGGAGTGGCTAGTTGTCCCGGTCCTCTGGCTCATGCATCGCTTCTACGCGTTCACCCACAACTACGGTATAGCCATCATTCTCCTGACCGTGATCACCAAGGTGATCTTCTTCCCGCTCACGATCAAGAGCATGACCTCGATGAAGGCGATGCAAACCCTCCAGCCGCAGGTCAACGCCCTGCGCTCGAAATACAAGAGCGATCCTCAGCGCCTCCAGCGCGAGACGATGGAGCTGTACCGGGTGCACAAGGTCAATCCCCTCGGTGGCTGCCTGCCGATGGTCGTGCAGATCCCGATCTTCTACGCCCTGTATGTCGCCCTCTCCGTTTCGGTCGAGATCCAGAACGCGCCGTTCATCTGTTTCGGGCGGTTGTTCGGAGTGGATCTCTGGATCTGCGATCTCGCGGCGCACGACCCGACCTACGTCCTGCCGATCCTGATGGGCATCTCGATGTTCGTCCAGCAGAAGATGACCCCAGTGATGGGAGACCCGCGTCAGGCCAAGATGATGCTGTTCATGCCGGTCGTGTTCACGTTCATGTTCCTCAATCTGCCCGCAGGGCTCGTGTTGTACTGGACCCTCTCGAACGTGCTGCAGATTGCGCAACAGAAGTACATGGAGCGGATGAGCGGGAAGAACGAGAAGGCGCCGGCGAGGGCGACAAAGAAGGCCTGACCGGGTAAGCTCACCGGGTGACCCGACGGCGGCCACCTGATCCCATCGAAGAGGTTCTCGCAGCCCTCCAGCTGGTTTTGGGCTCTCGACCCACTGACCGCCAGGAGCGACTGTTCCGGCAGTATCTGGAATTGTTCCTGCGCTGGAACCAGGTTCACCGCATGACGGCGCTCGCCTCTCCCGCGGCTATCGTCCGCGACCTGTTCATCGATTCGTTACTCTTCCTCAAGGCGCTGCCGCCGCGGCGGCCGCTGTCCGTCGTCGACATTGGCGCCGGCGCCGGGATTCCTGGCCTACCCATGAGGCTTGCCGACTCCAGACTCACCCTGTGCCTAGTGGAGTCGAAGCGCAAGCGGGTGTCGTTTCTCCGTACCGTCTGTCGGGAGCTGGACCTGACCGAGATTACAGTAGTGGAAGGTCGAGCTGACGAAGCGACGCGAGTCGACCCCGCTCTCCGCGCGGCTTTCGATGTCGCGGTCGCCCGGGCGGTAGCTCGGATCGAGCGTCTTGAACCCCTTGCGGCGCCCTATCTGAAACCGAGCGGTCTCCTCATCGTGTCCGCTGCTCCGGAGGCAACCGTTCCGAGCGGCGTCAGGGTCGCCAGAGTGTCTGCTCCGGGAGCCAGCGGTACGCGCGTCTTTCACGTCCTCGAGAAGTAGTGTTCCACGTGGAACGCACCTGGCGACTTTCTCGGAGCGGCGGCGGCATATTGTTCAGGACGCCGGTACTTGAGTCGCATGGCCCAGCCGCCCCTTGCCTAGAGAGCAGCGCGGAGTCTTCCACGTGGAACGCCGCTTGGCTGGCGGCGCTCGCAGGAATGGCTAACGGCGAGTGCCGGGCATCGGGTCAATCCCACCCGGGCAAGGCAGATTCCACATTTTTCATGCACTGGGAGCGTTCCACGTGGAACATTGCCGACCCACCGCGACAGATAATGGGTTCCCGAAGTCGCCCGTCTGATGTAGTGTTCCAGCTGGAGCGGACTTTCGTCTCAATTCTTCCATGGCTCGGGTGCTTGCGGTTGTCAATCAGAAGGGTGGGGTCGGCAAGACCACCACGGCCGTCAACTTGGCGGCCGGGCTTGCCCTTGCCGAGAGAAGAACCCTCCTGATCGACCTGGACCCGCAGGGCAATGCCACGACCGGACTGGGTATCAACAAGGCGGAGCTGGAGCGGACCGTTTACCACGTGGTCCTAGAGGGCGCTGCCATCGGAGACGTCGTCCGACCTTCCATGCTGCCGTTCCTTCACGTCGTTCCTTCGGACATCGATCTGGTCGGGGCCGAGATCGAGCTGGTCAGTCATGACCACCGGGAAGCTCGGCTCAAAGCGGCCATCGAGCCGGTAGCCCAGTCGTACGACTACGTGATCATCGATTGCCCTCCTTCACTGGGGCTGCTTACCTTGAACTCCCTGGCCGCTGCCGACTCGGCCTTGGTTCCCCTCCAGTGCGAGTACTACGCGATGGAGGGGCTCGCCCATATCATCAAGACGATCGGCCTGGTTCGCGAGCGCCTCAACCCGCACCTCAAGGTCGAGGGCATCGTGCTGACCATGTACGACGGCAGAACCAGCCTGGCCGCCCAGGTTCGAGCAGAGGCGCAACGGCATCTTGGCAACCAGGTGATGACGACTATAATCCCGCGAAATATAAGGCTTAGTGAGGCTCCGAGTCACGGTAAGCCGATCATGCTCTACGACCTGCGGTCGGTCGGTGCCACGGCATATCTCGATCTCGCCAGGGAGGTTATTTCGCATGGTTAACCGACAGCATGGACTGGGTCGCGGTCTGGGTGCCCTACTCTCCTCCCCTGGCCCGGCATCGGCCTCGGATGCCATGACACAGGTCACGGTCGAGCTGCCGATCGACTCCATCGCGCCGAACCCCCAGCAGCCAAGAAAAGACTTTGGTGACAAGGCTTTACATGATCTTTCGGCATCGCTGAGCCAGAGCGGCGTGCTCCAGCCGGTCGTGGTGCGGCGTCTGGGCGACGGCTACCAGCTGATCGTGGGCGAGCGACGCTGGCGGGCCGCAAAGCTCGCCGGGCTGACCACGATTCCCGCGGTCGTTCGCGAGGCGAGCGACGCTCAGAGCCTCGAGCTCGCCCTCGTCGAGAACCTCCTGCGTGAAGATCTGAATCCGATGGAAGAGGCGGAGGCCTACCAGCGCTTGCTCGCCGAGTTCTCGTGGACGCAGGAGGAGCTGGGCCAGCGAGTCTCGCGCGATCGCAGCAGCGTTGCCAACAGCCTGCGCCTGCTCAAGCTGCCCGAGCTCATCCAGGCCGACCTCCGCGCCGGTCGTCTCACGATGGGTCATGCGCGCGCGCTGCTCTCGCTCGACTCCCCTTCCGAGCAGCTGAAGCTCCGTGAGGAGATCCTCGCGCACTCGTGGTCGGTGCGCGCCACCGAGGAGGGCGTGCAGGCCAAGCGCACAGGGCTGGTGATGCGCCGGCCGGTGCGACGCTCGGCGGAGCTCGCGGCGGTGGAAGACGCGCTGCGCGTCGCGCTCGCGACGCGCGTGCGCGTGGTCGGCAACGAGCGCGCGGGCCGCATCGAGGTCGTCTACTCCTCGCGCGAGGAGCTGGATCGACTGGTCGAGCTGATCACGACTCCCGCGCGATAGACGCCGCCATGGCCGAGCGCATCGTCGTCGGCATGAGCGGCGGCGTGGATTCCTCCGTCGCCGCCGCGCTGCTCGTCGAGCAGGGCTTCGACGTGATCGGCATCACGCTCAGGGTGTGGCCGTGGCGCGAGCCCGAGGAGGCGACGCGGAAATTCGGCAGCTGCTGCTCGCCGGAGAGCGTGGGCGATGCGCGCGCGGTCGCGCGCCGCCTCGGCATTCCGTACTACCTGCTGAACTCGGAGCGCGAGTTCGAGCGTGCGGTGATCGAGCCGTTCGCGCGGGCGTATGCGGGCGGCCGCACGCCGGTGCCGTGCGTGGCGTGCAACCGCGAGGTGAAGTTCGGCTCGCTGCTGCAGCGCGCGCGCGCGTGGGACGCGGGCGCGGTCGCGACCGGCCACTACGCGCGGATCACCCGCGATGACGACTCGCAGCGCGTCCTGCTCTGGCGGGGGCGCGACGCGCGCAAGGATCAGTCGGACTTTCTCTGGCCGCTCACACAGCCGCAGCTCGAGGCCGCGCGATTCCCGGTGGGGCACCTCACCAAGGCCGCCGTCCGCGACCGCGCCCGGACCCTCGGCCTGGTCACCGCCGACAAGCCGGAGAGCCAGGAGATCTGCTTCATCCCGGACGACGACTATCGGGGCTTCCTGCGGCGTCGGATGCCCGACGCCTTCGGGCCGGGCCCGATCGTGGACGGGAAGGGGACCGTGCTCGGGCGCCACGCCGGACTGGTCAACTACACGGTGGGTCAGCGGCGGGGCCTCGGTCTGACCGCCGGCCGCCCCCTCTACGTCACGGCCCTCGATCCGTCTCGCAACGCGGTGGTCGTGGGCGAGGAAGACGAGCTGGAGGTCGACGTCATCCTGGCCGAGCAGCCGAATTTCATCTCGATTCCGGCCCTCCAGGGCCGGCTGGCCGTCGAGGCGAAGATCCGCCATACGCATGAGCCGGCCGCCGCCACCATCGAGCCGACGGAGGACGGGCTTGTCCGGGTGCGGTTCGAGCGAGCCCAGCGCGCGCCGGCCCCGGGTCAATCGGTGGTGTTCTACCGGGGCGATCTCGTCGTCGGCGGAGGGGTCATCGCACGGGCCGAAGTCTCTTGACAGGGGTAACGGCCGCGGCGATACTCGTGTTCCGTTTGTTCCTTCTTTCACAAAAGCGCTCAGCCGGAGAACTCATATGATTCGCGTACTCGCCATCGCTGCGCTCCTGCTCGGGGCCACGCCCGTGGCGGTCCTCGCCAGCGAGGGCGGTGGCGGTCTGATCAACCTGGACCGCTCGCTGATCATCCAGGCGATCAACTTCGCCCTGCTGCTCTTCATCCTCGCGAAGCTGCTCTACAAGCCGCTGCTCACGAAGATGGAGGAGCGGACGCTCGCCATCCGCAAATCGCTCGACGAGGCTCAGGCCGCCCGCGCGGAGGCGCAGCGCGAGCGCGAGGAGCACGCGGCCCGGCTGCAGGCCGCCTACGCCGAGGCCCAGGCCATCCGCGCCGCGGCGCTGAAGGACGCGGCGGAGGAGCAGCGCAAGCTGGTCGAGGCCGCACGCGGCGAGGCCGCGCGGCTGGTGGAGTCGGCGCGCGCCGAGCTGGCGTCGGACGTCCGCCGAGCCCGCCAGGACCTGCGGCAAGAAGTGAGCGAGCTCGCGATCACGGTGGCGGAGCGGCTCATCCGCAAGAGCCTGCACGACGAGGATCACCGCCGGATCGTCGCGGACGCGATCGCGCGCGTCGACAAGGCCAACTAGCCCGTGCGCGCGCGCGAGGCGACGGCCCGGCGCTACGCCAAGGCGGTCTACGAGCTGGCCCGCGACAGCGGCGACAGCGACGCGGTCGGACGTGAGCTCGCGCAGGTCGCGGCCATCGTCGGCGGCGAGGCGGCGGTGCACGACGTGCTGACGCGGCCCTGGATCAAGCCCGACGATCGGCGGGGCATCGCGGCGGCGATCGCCCAGAAGGCGGGCGCGCGCAAGCTGGTCCAGGATTTCGTGGGGCTGGTGGCCGAGCGTGGCCGCGCGGATCACTTGCCCGAGATCGTGTCCGCGTATCGGGCACTGGTGGATGCCGAGCACGGGCAGGCGCGGGCTCGGGTGCGGTCGGCGGTCGCGCTCACCGACCAGGAGAAGCAGGAGCTCTCGGCGCGGCTCGAGCGAGCGCTCGGCAAGCGCATCCTGCTGGAGGAGCGCGTGGACTCGACGCTGCTGGGCGGCTTCGTCGCGCAGGTCGGCAGCCTCATTCTCGACGGCAGTCTCGACGGCCAGCTCGCGCGCCTGCGCCAGCGGCTCGCAGGGGGATAGCCCATGATCAAGGCGGAAGAGATCACCGACATCATCAAGCGACAGCTCCAGGGCTACGAGGCCGAGGTCGACCTCAAGGAAGCCGGGCGCGTCATCGAGGTGGGCGACGGCATCGCCCGCATCTACGGTCTGGAGAAGGCGCTGGCCGGAGAGCTGCTCGAGTTCCCGGGCGGCGTGTACGGGCTCGTCCTGAACCTGGAAGCCGACAACGTCGGCGCGGTGCTCCTCGGCGACGACACCAAGATCAAGGAAGGCGACCCGGTGTCGCGCACCAAGCGCATCGCCCAGGTGCCGGTCGGCGAGGCGCTGGTGGGCCGCGTGGTCAACGCCCTGGGCCAGCCGGTCGACGGCAAGGGCCCGATCGACGCCAAGGAGTTCCGGGCGATCGAGCGCTATGCCCCCGGCGTGGTGGACCGGCGCTCGGTGAAGGAGCCGCTGCAGACCGGCATCAAGTCCATCGACGCGATGATCCCGATCGGGCGCGGTCAGCGTGAGCTGATCATCGGCGATCGCGGCACCGGCAAGACCGCGATCGCGGTCGACACGATCATCAACCAGAAGGGGCAGGGGGTCTTCTGCTTCTACGTGGCGATCGGCCAGAAGCGCTCCACCGTGGCCCAGGTCGTGAAGGTCCTCGAGGACACCGGCGCCATGGCCTTCACCACGGTGGTGGTGGCCTCGGCGTCCGAGTCGGCACCGCTGCAGTACATCGCCCCCTATGCGGGCTGCGCGATGGGCGAGTACTTCCGTGACTCGGGCCGCCACGCGCTCTGCATCTATGACGACCTGTCCAAGCACGCGACCGCGTACCGGCAGCTCTCGCTGCTGCTGCGGCGGCCACCGGGGCGCGAGGCGTATCCGGGTGACGTGTTCTATCTCCACTCGCGGCTGCTCGAGCGCGCGGCCAAGCTGAACGACGAGCTCGGGGGCGGCTCGCTCACCGCGCTGCCCATCATCGAGACCCAGCTCGGCGACGTGTCGGCCTACATTCCCACCAACGTCATCTCGATCACCGACGGGCAGATCTTTCTCGAGTCCGACCTGTTCTACGGCGGCATTCGGCCCGCGGTCAACGTGGGGATCTCGGTCTCGCGCGTGGGCGGATCGGCCCAGATCAAGGCCATGCGCCAGATCGCGGGCAAGCTGCGCCTCGACCTCGCCCAGTACCGCGAGCTCGCCGCGTTCGCCCAGTTCGGCTCCGACCTCGACCGTGCCACCCAGCTGCAGCTGGCGCGCGGTCAGCGCATGGTCGAGCTGCTCAAGCAGGGGCAGTACCAGCCGCTGGCGGTCGAGCGGCAGATCGCCATCATCTTCGCGGGTACCCAGGGATTGCTCGACGACATGCCGGTGGATCAGATCCGGCCCTTCGAGGAGTTCCTGTTCGGGTTCCTGGATCGCAAGCACGGACAGGTGCTGAGCGACGTCGCCAACAAGAAGGAGCTGACCGACGAGCTGCGCGCGACGCTGGCCGCCGCGATCGAAGCGGCCAAGGCCGAGTTCACGGCCGCGCGCGGCAGCAAGGCCGCCTAGGACGAATCGGGATGGCCACGCTCCGCGACATCCGGCGACGGATCCGCTCCGTCGAGTCGACCCAGAAGATCACCCGGGCCATGAAGCTGGTGGCCGCGGCCAAGCTTCGTCGCGCTCAGGATCGCATCCTGGCCGCGCGGCCGTACGCGGTGAAGATGGCCGAGCTGCTCTCGAGTCTGGTCCGCCGGGCCGAGGGCGAGGCGCATCCACTGCTGGTGCGCCGGCCGCCGACGCGGAAGCGGCTCGTGATCGTCACCGCGGACAAGGGGTTGTGCGGGGCGTTCAACTCCAACATCCTGCGCGCGTCGCTCGCGTTCCTCCGCGAGCAGGGCGACACGAGCGTCACCCTGGTGGTGGTGGGCAAGAAAGCGCGGGACTTCTATCGGCGGCGCCCGTACCAGATCAAGTCGGAGATGCTGGGCTTCTTCGACCGGCTCGCGTACTCGCACGCGCAGGAGCTGGCCGGCGGCCTCATGCAGGAGTACCTCGCCGGCGAGGTGGACGAGGTCCACCTCATGTACAACGAGTTCCGCTCGGTCGCGGTGCAGCGGGTGAAGCGCGAGCAGCTGCTGCCCATCGAGCCGGGGGAGGCGGGGGACGGGCCGGGCGAGGTCGTCGGCGACTACATCTACGAGCCGAGCCCGGAGGCGATCCTGGCCGCGCTCCTGCCGCGACACGTGACGACCCAGGTGTACCGAGCGCTCATGGAGTCGGTGGCGGGTGAGTACGGCGCGCGCATGACCGCGATGGAAGCGGCCACCAAGAACGCGAAAGAGATGATCGGCGTGCTCACGATCCAGTACAACAAGGCGCGCCAGGAGCGCATCACCAAGGAGCTCCTGGACATCGTCGGCGGCGCCGAAGCCCTGCGCCAAGCCGTCGAAGCCTAGGGCCGAACCGCCAGCGGACCGGATTCGAAACGCAGCAGCAAGCGCCGAGCAGCCCGCGAACGGAATTGGGGGAGCTGAAGAGCCGTAAGAACTAGACGGGTGTCCGCAATTGGGGGAGTGCGGGGGCCATGTCGAGGCCCCCGCAGCTGAAGGGCCGGAAGAACTGAACGGGTGTCTGCCAACGCGGCCCGCGGAACCGAAACCGTCAGCCTCGAGGAGCACAGGATGAACCAAGGCAAGATCGTGCAGGTCATCGGACCCGTCGTCGACGTGGAGTTCGAGCCCGGCAAGCTTCCCCCCATCTACAACGCGCTCGAGGTGCCGGGCGCGGGTAGCACCGACGTCTTCGCCTACTCCGCGAAGCTCGTGCTCGAGGTCGCGCAGCATCTCGGCGAGAGCCAGGTGCGCACGGTGGCGATGGCGGCCACCGACGGCCTCACGCGCGGCATGCCGGTCGACGACACGGGGCAGCCGATCTCGATTCCGGTGGGCAAGGAGACGCTGGGCCGCATCATCAACATCACCGGGGAGCCGGTCGACAAGATCGGTCCCATCAAGAGCACGAAGTTCTATCCGATCCATCGGCCCGCGCCGCCGTTCGACCAGCAGTCCACCAAGGTCGAGATGTTCGAGACCGGTATCAAGGTCGTCGATCTCCTCGAGCCCTACACCCGCGGCGGCAAGACCGGCCTCTTCGGCGGCGCCGGCGTGGGCAAGACCGTGCTCATCCAGGAGCTGATCAACAACATCGCCAAGCAGCACGGCGGCATCTCGGTGTTCGCCGGGGTGGGGGAGCGCACCCGCGAGGGCAACGACCTCTACCACGAGATGAAGGAGTCGGGCGTCATCGAGAAGACCGCGCTGATCTTCGGGCAGATGACCGAGCCGCCCGGCTCGCGCCTGCGGGTGGCGCTCACCGGCGTGACCGCGGCCGAGTACTTCCGCGACGAGGAAGGGCAGGACGTGCTGCTGTTCATCGACAACATCTTCCGCTTCACCCAGGCCGGCTCGGAGGTCTCCGCGCTGCTCGGCCGCATGCCGTCCGCGGTCGGCTACCAGCCGACGCTGGGCACCGAGATGGGCGCGCTGCAGGAGCGGATCACCTCCACCAAGCGCGGCTCGATCACGTCGGTGCAGGCGATCTACGTCCCTGCCGACGACCTCACGGACCCCGCGCCGGCGACCGCGTTCACGCACCTCGACGCACAGACCGTGCTCTCGCGTAACATCGCGGCTCAGGGGATCTATCCGGCGGTGGACCCGCTCGACTCGTCCTC
>DATFYA010000092.1 GCA_035315345.1 Candidatus Methylomirabilota bacterium | reverse complement strand
AAGCCGTCAAACGTGGGGTTCCAGAAGTCGGCCTGGCTCGTGACCAGCGGTGATCGCGGTCTCAGTGCTGGGCATGATCATGGCTGTGTCGCTGCGCCTCGTCTACCTGATCTTCGATCGGCTTCTCAGCTGGCTATTGCTGCTGCGCCGTACATCGTCATACAAAGACGTCGAGCTGCTCGTCCTGCGGCACGAGGTCGCGGTACTCCGTAGAACCAACCCGAGGCCTCGCCTGGACTGGGCCGACCGAGCCGTGCTCGCCGCCCTGATCCGACGCCTGCCCACAGCGCTGCGCGGTCACCGCCTGATCACCCCGGCCACGGTCCTGCGCTGGCACCGCCGCCTGGTGACCAAGAAGTGGACCTACCCGAACCGCTCCGGTCGCCCACCCGTCGACGACACGATCGCCACCCTGATCGAACGGCTGGCTCACGAGAACCCAACCTGGGGCTACCAGCGCATCCAGGGCGAACTACTCAAGCTCGGCCATCGCGTCGGCGCATCCACGATTCGCAGGATCCTCAAGCTGCGGCGGATACCTCCCGCACCGCTCCGGTCGACCGACACGTCCTGGCCTTGATCATTCACCGGGTGCGTAGGTCCGCCTCGGCGTTCGCCGCTGGTGATCTTCACCTCCGCTGTTGATCTTCGGGTCGGATGGTAGTCGTGGTCGGTGGCCGACGGTCGCGTCGGTGGCGCCGGTTCCACAGGTCGGTCGGGTTCCTCGGGTCGGGGTCGGGCGGTCAGGGGCCGGCGGGTCAGGTCGGGGTGAGGGCGAACGCGAGGACGAACGCGGCCGCCAGCTCGCAGGCCCAGGGCCAGGTCTCCGGAATTTTGATCTTGCGTTTGCGTTGGCCGCGGACGATCCGGGCGGCGGTGTGCAGCAGCCGGTAGCGGACCGTCCTCGGTTCGGTGTCGTGGAAGGCGGGACCGAGGCAGAGCAGGGCGAACCAGCGCAGCAGGTCGGTGGCGATCATTGCCGCGACACACCAGGCGGCGTTGATCGCCATCGAGGTCGACGGCAGGTGATCGAGGCCGGTGGTCTTCCCGGTCCGCACGCGGTCCTCAACCCGGGCGTGGGCGCGGTGGCGGGCTTCGAGGAAGTCCAACTGTCGGCCGGGAGTGTTGGTGGCCACGAGCTGGTAGCGCCATCCGTCGGCCTCTTCCAGGGCGCACAGTTGCGCCCCGGCCGAGGGGCGTTCGCGGCGGCACAGGATCCGCATGTCGGCCGGCCAGTTGGGCAGCTCGTCGCCGCCGTGGCTCGTGCGCAGCAGCCCGGTCAGCTCGACCACGCCGGCGCCGTGCTCGCCCTGCAGGTCGCGGGGGACGCCGTCACGGTCCCACCCGTGCTGCCAGTCGTCCTCGTGGACGAGGGCGATGGCGGTGCGGGCGCGGTGGTCGAGGTCGAACCCGACCGAGTAGTGCACCCGGCGCCCGTGCACCGCGTTCAGCCCGGTGATGTGGCGGATCAGCTCCAGGGTGGCGCCCGCCCCGTCGACGGTGATGAGCAGGTCGCGCCGGTGCGGGTCGGGGATCTGGGCGATGGCCTCGCCGAGTACGGCGATGTGGTCGGCGGCGGTGTTGGAGCCAGCGTTGCCCGGGCGCAGCCGCAGGGCCAGGGCCTCACGGGTGTTGTCGCACCACGCGCCGAGCGGGTGGTGGCCGTAGGTGCCCTTGAACGTGCCCGCCGCGCCTTCCTTGTCCGAGTGTGCGATCTGGATCGTGGCGTCCAGGCGGATCACGATCGTCTTCCCGAGATCGACATCAGCGACCTTCGAGGGCGGGATCCGGCCCAGCCGGGCGGTGCTCAGCGCCCAGACACGGCGGCGGGTCTTGGCCCGCGCGGCGGCGATGTGCTGGCGTTCTCGTTCGCCGATCGCTTCCAGGGTGCGCCACGCCGTCGGGTCGGACGCGACCGGGCCGTACAACTCTGCTTGATCGCGTAACGCGGCCAGGTCCGACAACACGCGTCCGCCGTCGGCGATGCACACCGCGAGATCCCCCAGGACCCGGCCCCGGTCGTGCACGGGAACGAACCCACGGCGGGCCAACGCCCGCGACAGACCGCCGGTCAGGCCGGTGTTGTCGGCGATCAGCCGCAGCGCCGCCGACCCGGTGTGCGACACGACTCCGTGTCCGTCGACTTCCACGGTCAGGCCCTTCGACCACGCGCTATCGTGCACCTGAAAAGTGCTCCTCGTTCTGGGTGTTCTGCGACCCCAACAACCGCATTCTCCCAGCTCAAGGGCACTTTTCTCTGTTACGACACGCTCAACTCAAGATCACCATGAATTGCGGAGGTCAGCCTCGAACACTTCACACCGCGACCATCGGGGGGACACAACCAGTACGGCAGCCGCACTTCGTGATCTTGGATTGAGCGTGTTGTAACAGAGAAAGTGCCCCTGAGCTGGGAGAATGCGGTTGCTGAAGTCGCAGAACACCCAGATCGAGGAGCACTTTTCAGGTGCACGATAGCGCGTGGTCGAACGATCTGACCGTGGAAGTCGGCGGGCACGGGGTGGTGTCGCACGCCGGGTCGGCGGTGCTGCGGCTGCTGGCCGACCGGACCGGGCTGACCGGGGCGCTGTCGCGGGCGATGCGCCGGCGCGGGTTTCGCCCGGTGCACGATCGGGGTCGGGTGCTGGTCGATGCCGCGGTGTGCATCGCCGACGGCGGTCGGGTGCTGTCGGACCTGGCCACGTTGCGGGATCAGGCCGAGCTGTACGGGCCGGTGGCCTCGGACGCGACGCTGTGGCGGGCCCTGGAGGAGATCGGGCCGGAGCAGCGGGCCCGGATCGCGACCGCCCGGGCGCGCATCCGGCGACAG
>DATFYA010000091.1 GCA_035315345.1 Candidatus Methylomirabilota bacterium | reverse complement strand
GACGGCCTGCACGACCGCGTAGTCGCGGTTGAACACGCCGTCCACCAGCAGCTTGCCGAAGCCGGGGATGGCGAAGACCTGCTCGGTGAGCACCGCGCCCGAGAGCAGCCGCCCGAACTCGATGGCGCCCAGGGTGATGATGGGGATCAGCGCGTTGCGGAGCGCGTGCTTCAGCACCACCAGCCGCTCGGGCACGCTCTTGGCCCGCGCGGTGCGCACGTAGTCGGCGCCGAGGGTCTGGAGCATCGCGCTCCGGGTGTGGCGCATGATCACCCCGGCCACGCCGGTGCCCAGCACGAACGAGGGCAGCAGGATCGTGGTCAGGTTCTGACGCAGGTTCTCCCACGGCGGCACGTAGCCGGAGGCGGGCAGCCAGCCCAGGCGCACCGCGAATAGCAAGATGAGCATGATGCCCAGCCAGAAGTGCGGCACCGACAGCCCGGAGAGCGCGAAGAAGTTGGCGGCCACGTCCACCACCGTGCCCTTGCGCGTCGCCGAGAGAATGCCGGCGGGAATGCCGATGCAGAGCGCGATCAGCATGGAGCAGAGCGCGAGCTGCACGGTGACCGGCAGCTTCGAGGCCAGCAGCTCGCGCACCGGAATGCGGCTGCGCAGCGACTCGCCGAAGTCGCCCACCAGCACGCGGCCGAGCCAGATGCCGTACTGCACGACCACCGGCCGGTCCAGGTGGTAGCGCGCGCGGATGGCCGCGACCGCCTCCGGGTCGTTCTCCTCGCCGGCCAGCGCCACCGCCGCGTCGCCGGGCAGCAGCTGCTGGAGCGAGAAGATCAGCACCGAGACGAAGAACAGCGTGGGCACCAGCACCGCCAGCCGGCGCGCCACGTAGAGCCAGAGCGCCATGCCTAGTTGGCGAGCTTGAGGCCTCGGAAGCGGATGATCCCGTCCGGGTAGGGCGTGAAGCCCTGCACGCGCGTGCTGAAGCCGGTGAACACGCGCCGGTGCCACAGGATGAGGCGCGGCACGTCCTTCTTGATCAGCTCGGTGGCTTGATCATAGAGCTTCTTGCGCTCGGCCTGGTCGGCGACCTGGCGGGCCTTGGTCAGCAGCGCATCGACGTCCTGGTTGCAGTAGTGCTGGTCGTTCTGGGCGCCCTTGCAGGTCATGAACGAATAGATGTTGCCGTCGGGGTCGGGCCGGCCGCTCCAGAACGTGAAGTAGGCCTCGAAATCGCCCTTGCGGCCCGACTGCAGCATCGTCACGTTCTCCTGCGTCTGGAGATTGGCGGTGATGCCGGCCTCGGACCACATGGCCTGCAAGATCAGCGAGGCCTCCTGTCGGTCGCGCTCCGGCGGCACCACCAGCGTGAAGTTGAGATTGGGCTGGCCCGCGTCCTTCAGCAGCTGCTTCGCTTTGGCGACGTCGCGCTTGGCCACCGGCACCTTCTTGTCGTAGTACGGGCTCGCGGGGCTGACGAACTGGTTGCCCGCGATGTACTCGTTGTTGAACACGGTCTTCACCAGCGTCTCGCGGTCGATGGCCAGGTCCAGGGCCTGGCGCACGCGCACGTCGGAGAGCGTCTTGCTCTTCGGCCCGTTCGCGACGTTCAGCGGGATCATCTGGTAGCCCAGCTCGGGCACGCCGGTGACCTTTAACTTGCTGTCCCCACGGATTTCCGCGAGGTCGGTCGGCGACACGCGCTCGATCATCTGCAGGTCGCCCGAGCGCAGGCTGGCCAGGCGCGAGCTGGAGTCGGTGATGGGCACGAACTCGATGCGGTCGATGGAAAACGCGCCCTTGTCCCAGTAGTCGGCCACCTTCTCGACCACGATCTTGCCCTGGGCCACGCGCTGCACGAACTTGTAGGGACCGGCGCACACCGGCTGGGTGCCGAGCTTGTCGCCGAGGGCCTTGGCCGCCTTGGGCGAGACCATCATGCCCGCGCGGTCGGTCAGCGCGGCGAGCAAGGGCACCAGCGGCTGCGAGAGGTGGAAGCGCACCGTGAGGTCGTTGACCACCTCCACGCTCTGGATCTCGGCGATCTCCGACTTGCGGAACGAGCCCGGCGTGGTCTGGTGTCGCTCGATGTTGAACTTCACCGCTTCCGCGTTGAACGGCTCGCCGTCCTGGAAGCGCACGCCCGGGTGCAGCTTGAGCGTGATGGCCTTGCGGTCGGCGGCCCACTCGTAGCCGGTGGCGAGCTGGGGCACGATCTTCAGATCCGGCGTGACGTCGAATAGCTTGTCGCAGAGCGCCGCGAAGACCAGGCGGCCGGTGTAGGCGCGGCTGATCGTCGGGTCCAGCGCGTCCGGGTCGTCGTTGAGCCCGATGCGCAGCACGCTCTGGGCGGTTGCGGGGGCGGGGCAGAGCAGCAGGATCGCGGTGAGGGCGGTCAGGATCGTTCGCACGGTGGCCTCCTGCGCGGGATAGTGCGGGTCGCGCGAAGGGCTGTCAAGGCGGCTGTGATCGCGGTAGTATCCGGCGGGTGAGGCAGCTCGTGTGAGGCCGCTCGGTTCCAACTAGCCACCTATCACAGGAGGAGCATCGATGCCCGTCAAGGTGACCATCCGGCCCAACGGCCCGTACCTGGTGGAGGGCGACATCGAGGTAGTCGACGTCAACGGCAACAAGGTCGACACGACCGCGAGGGGGCCTCGGATCGCGCTGTGCCGCTGCGGGGCGTCGGTGACCAAGCCCTTCTGTGACGGGACGCACAGCAAGATCGGCTTCCAGGCCGCCGAAGCGGCCGTCGCCCAGGAAAAGAAGTAGCCTCTCTCGAGCCCTCTCCCCTCAGGGGAGAGGGCAAGGTGAGGGGTGGTTCTAGGGCAGCAGATCAGCCACCGGCACGGTCGCGTGCGGGGCGGCGAGAGGGGTCACGTGCTCTCCGCCCCGCAGCATGATGGTGGTGGTGTAGCGGTGACCGTATCGCGCCTTTGGCGCGGCGACGGGCTCGCGCCGAACTTCCAGCACGCGGTCCACGAGGTTGACAACCCAGTAGTCAGCGATGCCCGAGCGCGCATAGAGGCTGGCCTTCGCGCTCCGGTCGAACCGGAGGGTCGCGTCGGCGACCTCGACGATGAGGACCGGTCGCGATGGGTGGCCGCTGACGTAGTCGCGCCGGCTGCCCGGGACCACGGCGACGTCGGGCTCCGGTTCCGAGTCGTCGTCGAGGGCGATCGGGAACTGCCCGCGGACGGTCCACCCGGCACCGAAGACCGCACGAAGCGCGTCCTCGACGAGCCCAACCGCGGTGGCGTGCGGACCGCCCTGAGGCTCGCGAACCAGCAGGGCGCCGCCGACCAGCTCCAGGCGCTCGCCAGGGCGGAAGGCGCCGAGGTCGACCAGCCGCTCGTATTCGGCCCGGGTCCAGTGCTTCGCGCGCGGCGAGGAGACCGACATGGCGTCAACGTTAGCGCCGGGGCCGTGGCTGCGTCAACGCGCCGGCGCCGATACACCGACCGGAGGGGGCGCGATCGCGGTACTGTATCTGACGCGTGACCGCCGGCCCAGTGACCGACCGCCGGATCGGGTCGCCCAGGAGGACGGCATGACGCTCAAGGGCTTCTCCCACATCGGGCTCTCCACGCGAGACCTGGACCGGACGCGCGACTTCTACGAGAACGTGCTGGGCTTTCAGGCGGTGCGCTGCGACGTGCTCGAGATCAAGGAGGGCGGCCGGATCCGGCACATCTTCTTCGACACCGGGCGCGACCAGCTGCTCGCCTTCATGGAGGCGCGCGACGTGCCCGGCGTGTCCGCGGACTACGACGCGGGGATCAACCGCGGGCTCGGAGTGCCGAACGCCTTCTACCACTTCGCGTTCGAGGCGGGCTCCGAGCCGGCGCTCGTGGAGAAGCGGAAGGAGCTGATGGCCCGGGGCGTCGAGGTCACCGACGTGGTCGACCACGACTGGGCCAAGTCCATCTACTTCCAGGACCCGAACGGGATCCAGCTCGAGTTCTGCTACTTCACCCGCAACCTCAACGACGACGACGCGCGCATGCAGACCCGCGCCCAGATCTCGGTGAAGCGCCTGGGCCTCGAGGCCCCCGCGCTGAGCGCGCGCTGAGGCCGGGGTCAGGTCTTGCATTACGACATTTTCGTGGCGCGCGACGACGTGGTCTGGTGCGATGAAAATGTCGTAATGCAAGACCTGACCCCGATCTAGAGGAGTGATCGGATGGTGCGCATCATCGATATGGAGTGCAGCGTTCCGTATGGGGTGAACGCGGAGTCCAAGCCCGAGAAGCCGGAGAAGGCAGCGGCCGAAGGGCAGCCCGGGTACGGGATGGCGAACTACGGGCGCATCTTCCGCGCGCGCCGCGAGGGCGGCGATCACCGGCCGGCGGAGGATCTCGACGCGTACATGAAGCACCTGGCCACGGTCGGCATCGTGCGCTCGGTGCCGTTCGGCCTGCCCAACGCGGAGACGGCGGCGCTGATGACGCGGTTCCCCGGCCGCTTCATCGGGCT
This sequence comes from Candidatus Methylomirabilota bacterium, assembly GCA_035315345.1. NCBI lineage: Bacteria > Methylomirabilota (SeqCode) > Candidatus Methylomirabilota bacterium. Next base: position 66,975 of record DATFYA010000091.1, on the reverse strand, counting down.
GGCCCGCATCAGCATCAACGAGCACCACGGCATGGCGGGCGTGCGCGAGCTGGAGCGGCTGGTGCGCGAGGAGGGCTTCGGCGCGCTCGGCGTCTCCGCGCTCGTCGACTGCCTCCCCGCGAGCGATCGCCGCTACTATCCGCTCTACACCAAGGCGGCGGAGCTCGGCATCCCGGTGCGCATCTACTCGTCGATGAACTACGCCAACGACCGGCCCTACGACCTGGGCCACCCGCGTCACCTCGACCAGGTCGCGATGGACTTCCCGGAGCTGCGGATCATCGGCGGGCTCGGCGGCTGGCCCTGGGTGAACGAGATGGTCGCCCTGGTGCGCCGGCATCCGAACCTGCACGTGGACACCTCCGCGCACCGCGCGCGCTACCTCGGCCAGCCCGGCTCGGGCTGGGAGATGCTGATCCAGTTCGGCAACACGCTGATCCAGGACAAGGTGATGGTGGGCCTCTCGGCCGGCCTGGTCGGGCAGCCGTACGAGACGCTGATCCAGGAATATCTCGCGCTGCCGTTGAAGGACACGGTGAAGGAGAAGTGGCTCTACGGCAACGCGGCCCGCGTGTTCGGGATCGCGTGAGGCGGGGATGACGTCTCCGGCCGAGACCTTCACGCTGCCCGACGACCGCCGCGGCGGCGCCCTCGCCGGCGTCGTCGTGCTGGAGATCGCGCAGACGCCGGCCGGCGAGCTGGCCGGCGGGCTGCTCGCCGACCTCGGCGCCACCGTGATCAAGCTCGAGCCGCCCGAGGGCTCGCCGCTGCGCCGGCGCGGACCCGCGCTGCCGGGCGAGGACGCGCTCGCGTTCCAGTCGGAGAACCGCGGCAAGTACTCGGTGCGGGCCGACCTCGGCGCACTCGCGACCGAGCCGTGGCTGGCGCGCCTGCTCGGCACCGCCGACGCGCTGATCGAGGACCTGGGCCCGCGACGGCTCGAGGCGGCGGGCCTCGCGCCCGAGACGCTGGAGCAGCGCAACCCGCGGCTGGTCACCCTGCGCATCTCACCGTTCGGCCAGACCGGGCCACTGGCGGGCGAGCCCGGCGACGACCGCATCGCGCAGGCCTTCGCGGGCGTGCAGTTCGTCACCGGCTTCCCGGATCGGCCGCCGCTACCCGTGACGGTGCCGCTGGCCGAGAGCTGGACCGCCATCCTCGGCGGCAGCGGGCTGCTGATGGCGCTCTTCCACGCGCGGCGCAGCGGGCGCGGGCAGGTCGTCGACATCGGCCTGTACCAGGCCGCGCTGCGCATGCAGGAGGAGGTGGTGGTGCGCTACGACCGCACCGGGACGGTGGCCGCGCGCCTCGGCACCGAATCGCCCATCGTGGTGCCCGCCAACGTCTATCCCACGCGCGACGGCGGGTGGATCGCGGTCTCCGGCGCGGGCGACCAGCCGTTCGCCCGCCTCTGCGAGGCCATCGAGGCTCCCGACGCGCCGAAGGACTGGCGCTTCGCCACGCCCGCGGCGAGGCTGCAGAACCGCGCGGCCTCGGACGCGCTGGTCGGCGACTGGATCGCCAAGCACGACCAGGCCGACGTCGAGGCGCGCTTCGCCGACTTCGGGGTGGCCGGCACCGCGGTGCGCTCCGCCGACGACATCCTGGCCGACGCGCACGTGAAGGCGCGCGAGTCGGTCGTCGCGCTGACGTCCACGAGCGGCCAGGAGCTGCTCGCCCCCGCCGCGGTGCCGAGGCTCACCCGCACGCCGGCGGCGCCGGCGCGGCGCGCGCCGAAGCTCGGCGAGCACACCGACGCGGTGCGGTCCGCCATCGAGCGGATGGCGACACGCTCGCGCGTCGATGCGACGGATCGGCCGCCGGCGGACGCGCCCGTCGAGGCGTGGGGCCCGCTGCACGGCATTCGCGTGCTCGATCTCTCGCAGTGGCTCGCCGGCCCGGCCGCGGCCGCCTTGCTCGGGGACTTCGGCGCCGACGTCATCATGGTCGAGCTGCCGAGCGTGGCCGCCGACGCCCAGGGCCGCAAGAGCCCCGGCTTCGTGGTCACCAACCGCAACAAGCGCAGCATCACGCTCGACGTGCGCTCGCCGGCCGGCCGGGAGACGTTCCTCGGCCTCGTCGCGGCGAGCGACGTCATCGTGGAGAACTTCCGTCCGGGCACCCTCGAGCGCTGGGACCTGGCGCCGGCCACGCTGCTGGCCGCCAACCCGCGCCTGGTGCTGCTGCGCTCGTCCGGCTTCGGGCAGAGCGGGCCGTACACGCAGCGCGCCGCCTTCAACCCGGTGGGCCTGGCCTTCGGCGGGCTGACGTATCTCAACGGCTGGCCGGACCGCCCGCCGCTCCGCGACGGCGTCATGTCCGGCGACTACTCCACCGCGCTCTTCAACGTCCTCGGCGTGATGGCGGCCCTGCTCCGCCGCGACGTCGACGGCCAGGGGCAGGTGGTCGACACCGCCATGTTCGAGGCCGCGCTGCGCCTGACCGGGGACCTGCTCGCGGTGCGCGGCGCGCTCGGTATCCGCCGCGAGCGCGCCGGCGGCGACTCGCACCTCTACCCGGTCACGGTGACCGTGGAGGCCGGCGACGGGCGTTTCATGACGGTGTCGGCGCCGTCGTGGTCCGCGATCGCGGGCGCGCTCGCGCGGAGGCGTCGGCGCTCGGCGCAGGCCAACGAGGCGGTTCGAGAGACCGACGGCCTCCGCAAGTCCGACGCGATCCGCGAAGACCTGATCGATCTGGCGGTCGCGTTGCCGGCCGACGAGGCGGTGTCACTCTTCCGCGCGGCCGGTCTCGCCGCGAGCCCCGTCAACTCGGTCGCCGACCTGATCCGCGAGCCGCATTGCTGGAGCCGCGGCGACCTGGTGCGCCTCGCGCATCCGGACCTGGGCGAGATCGTCACGCAGGGCATCGTGCCGTCGCTCTCGCGCACCCCGGGTCGCGTGGCCGGCTGGTCCCGTCAGCCCGGATCCGACAACGAGGCGGTGCTCGGAGCGCGGACGCAAGCGCTGAGGAGGTAAGGCCCATGACGAAGATCACCCAGATCACCGTCACCGCCCAGTCCAAGCCCGGCACGCTGGCCAGGATCGCGCGGACCCTTGCCGACGCCGGCGTGAACATCACCGCGATCTGCGCCGCGGAGTCCGCGGGGCGCGGCAAGCTGCGGATGGTCGTCAGCGACCCCGCGCGGGCCAGGCAGGCGCTGACCGACGCCAAGATCCGGTGCGGGGAAGAGCCGGCGCTGCTGCTCTCCGTCGAGGATCGGCCGGGCACCCTGGCCGCCCTCGCCGGCAAGCTGGCGGCGGCCAGGATCAACATCAAGTGCGCGTACGCGACGACCGTGATCCCCGGCGGCGGTCCCTGCCACGTGGTGGTGGCGGTGGCCAACGCGGACAAGGCCGAGAAGGCGCTGCGCTAGCGGCTGGAGGCCGCGGCATGAAGTGTGTTCGGTGCCATGAGGACAATCCTTCGCACGCCAAATTCTGTCTGGAATGCGGTACGCCGTTCGCGCCTGTCCGGGAGACCGACCCCCGAGCGCCATCACGAGAGGACCTTCGGCACGCGCTGACCGAGGCGCTGGAGCAGCAGGCCGCGACGGCCGAGATCCTGCGCGTCATCAGCAGCTCGCCCACGGATGTGCAGCCGGTCTTCGACACGATCGTGCGGAGCGGCTTGCGGCTTCTCCGGGGTTACTCGGCCTCGATGATGCTGTTGCGCGACGGCGATTGGCTGGATCTCGTGGCCTACACCTCAACCAGTGCCGAAGCCGACGCGTCGCTCGTCGATGTGTTTCCGTTGCCGCTTCGTAGCCTCCCGCCGGGCGAACGAGCCGTGCATGATCGGCGCCCCCACGCGGTCGAAGACGTCGAGAGCGACCCGGACGTCACACCGGTCATGCGCGAGACCGGCCGCGCACGCGGATGGCACAGCAACTTGTTCATTCCGATGATCCGCGGGGACGTCGCCCTCGGATTGATCTCGATCACGCGGCGGGACCCCGGGCCGTTCTCGGGCGGCGAGATCGCGCTGCTCCGAACCTTCGCCGACCAGGCGGTCATCGCAATCGAGAACGTACGCTTGTTCACGGAGCTGCAGGAGAACAATCGTTCGCTTACCGAGGCGCTCGACCGGCAGAGGGCCACCGCGGAGATTCTTCAGATCATCAGCACCTCACCCACGGATCTCCGACCGGTGCTAGACGCGGTGGTCGAGCGGGCCGCGCGGCTCTGTGCAGCCAACGACGGGGTGATCTTCCGAGCCGATGGTGACACCCTGACGCCGGTCGCCACCTGCGGAGTCCCGGGGTTCTCTTCAGTGCCACGGACACGCGGGACGGCGTCGGGCCGCGCGATCGTCGACCGCCAGCCGGTTCACGTCGAGGACATCGCCTCACCGGCCTCCATTGCGGAGTTTCCGGATGCCAATGCTTCGCGGGCTCGGGGGATTCGCACCCAGCTTGCGGTGCCACTGCTCCGAGAACGCGAGGCTGTTGGTGTCATTCTCATCCGGCGGTTCCAGGTCCAACCGTTCAGCGAACAGCAGATTGCGCTGCTCCGAACCTTCGCCGACCAGGCGGTCATCGCGATCGAGAATGTGCGGTTGTTCACGGAGCTGGAGACGCGCAATCGCGACTTGACGCAAGCGCTGGACCAGCAGACAGCGACCGGCGACATCCTCCGCGTGATTTCGACTTCTCCGGTCGACGTGCAACCGATCTTCGAGGCGATAGCCTGCAACTCCCTACGGCTATGCGGCGGACTGATGGCCGCCGTGTTCCAGTTCGACGGCGAGTTGATGCACATCGGGGCGCTTCACGGTTTCTCGGCCGATGGGGAGGAGGCCACCAGACGGACCTTTCCCACGCGCCCGGAGCGCCGAATGATCGCCGCGCGCGCGGTGCTTTCGCGTGCCATGGTGCACGTTCCGGATGTCGCGGCAGATCCCGAGTTTGGCTACGGGGCGCTGGCTGCGACGGCTGGCTGGCGCAGCCTGCTTGTGGTTCCAATGCTGCGGGGAGGCGAGGTCCTGGGGACGGTCGGCGTGGCCAGGGCCCAGATCGGACCGTTCCGGGATCAAGAGATCGCGCTGCTTCAGACCTTCGCAGATCAAGCCGTGATCGCGATCGAAAATGCGCGGCTGTTCAATGAGCTTAAGGCACGGACGCAGGAGCTGACCCGGTCGGTCGATCAGCTCAAGGCCCTCGGCGAGGTCGGGCGCGCCGTCAGCTCGACGCTGGATCTGGAGACCGTGCTGACCACCATCGTCTCGCACGCCGTGCAGCTCGCGGAGCTGGACGGCGGGGTGGTGTTCGAGTACGACCCGGCCGCCGAGGAGTTTGTTCATCGGGCCGCCACCGAGACCGGCGGCACTTTGGCAGCAGCCCGTCGGGCCACCCGCGTTCGCAAGGGTGAAGGGGTGGTGGGCCAGACCGCCACTACGTTGGAACCGGCTCAGCTGCCCGACATCACGGTGCGCGGGGCATACGAGAGCCGCCTCCGGGAGAACCTGATCGCCTCGGGCATCCGCGCGATCCTGGCCGTGCCGATGCTCAGCGAGGGCCGGCTCGTCGGCTGCCTGGTCGTCTCGCGGAACGAGCCCGGGGAGTTTCCGGTCGAGACGATCGACCTGCTCCGCACCTTTGCCACGCAGTCGGCCCTGGCGATCCAGAACGCTCGGCTCTTCGAGGAGATCGCCAGCAAGAGTCGGCAGCTGGAGGCGGCCAGCCGCCACAAGTCCGAGTTCCTCGCCAACATGTCCCACGAGCTGCGGACCCCGCTCAACGCGGTCATCGGGTTCTCGGAGGTGCTCCTCCAGCGCATGTTCGGCGACCTGAACGTCAAGCAGGACGAATATCTCAAGGACATCTACGCCTCCGGCCAGCACCTCCTCTCCCTCATCAACGACATCCTGGACCTCTCCAAGATCGAGGCCGGCCGGATGGAGCTGGCTCCGGCTCCGTTCCACCTACCGACCGCTTTGGAGAACGCCGTGACCCTGGTCAAGGAACGGGCGGCCCGCCACGCGATCGCCCTCCACGTCGACGTCGACCCACGGCTGGGCGAGGTGGTGGCGGACGAGCGCAAGGTCAAGCAGGTGCTGCTGAACCTGCTCTCCAATGCGGTCAAGTTCACGCACGAGGGCGGCCGCATCGGCCTGAAGGCCGGTCGGCGAGACGGAATGGTCGAGATCGCCGTCACCGACACCGGGATCGGGATCGCCGCCGAGGATCAGGCGGCGATCTTCGAGGAGTTCCGGCAGGTGGGGAGCGACGAGAGGCGCAAGCAGGAAGGTACCGGGCTCGGCCTGACCCTGGCCAAGAAGTTCGTCGAGCTCCATGGCGGGCGAATCTGGGTCGAGAGCCAGGTGGGCCAGGGAGCGACGTTCACCTTTACTCTGCCCGTGCGGCTTGAGGGAGTGGCTGGCCGGACCTGAGCGGACCGCCTACCCCTCACCCTGCCCTCTCCCCTGGGGGGAGAGGGTGCCTGGATCCTCCGCGTGGACGGGCTGGTCGGTCGGGCGCATCGGGTAGCCTTCGGGTTCGACGACGATGGAGCAGAGCGCGGCCGCCACCGCCAGCGACAGGCCGCCGATCACCACGACGGCCAGGCGGTTATCTCCGCCCAGGTGCATGACCAGCGTGCTCTCGTCGGTGAGCAGGCGCTCGAGCAGCGTGCCGAAGCCGAGGGCGGCGAGGATCTCGGGGATGACGATGAAGAAGTTGAAGATGCCCATGTAGATGCCGGTCTTGCCGGCGGGGAGCGCGCCGGCCAGGATCGCGTAGGGCATGGCGAGCGTGCTGGCCCACGCGATGCCGACGCCGAGCATCGGCACGAGCAGCAGGTACTTGTCGTCGATGGCGGCGACCGAGACGAGGCCGGCGGCGCCCGCGAGCAGGCAGAGGGCGTGGGTGAGCCGGCGGCCGAGGTGGCGGGCCAGCGGCGGCAGCCCGAACGAGAAGGCGAAGCAGACGGCGGAGTACATCGCGAAGCAGTTGCCCGCCCACGCGATGCCCTGGTCGTACTCGGGCGTGCCCGGCGTGCCGCCGAAGATGTTGCGCGCGACCGCGACGCCGAAGTAGAGCCACATGCAGAAGAAGCCGAGCCAGGTGAAGATCTGCACCCAGGCGAGGCGGCGCATGGTCAGGGGCATGGCCAGGAAGTCGTGGAAGATCTCGCCGGCGGCGGCGCGGACGCCGGTCTTCTCGGCCTTCATGCGGCGGAAGGCGTCCATGTCCTCGGGCGGGTGCTCGCGCGTGGTGAAGATGGTCCACAGCACCGCGGCCAGGAAGGCCACCGCGCCGATGTAGAAGGCCAGCCGCACCGCGAGCGGGATGGGCCGGCCGGCCGCGCCGTCGCCCGGTGGGAAGACGCCGTACAGCAGCCACGGCAGCATCGAGGCGATCACCGCGCCCAGCCCGATGAAGAGCGCCTGCATGGCGTAGCCGCGCGTGCGCTGCTCGGGCGGCAGCAGGTCCGCGACGAAGGCGCGGAAGGGCTCCATGCTGATGTTGATCGACGCGTCCATGATCCAGAGCAGGCCGGCGGCCATCCAGAGCGTGCTGGAATGCGGCATGGCGATCAGCGCGAACGAGGCGAGCAGCGCGCCGGCGAGGAAATAGGGCCGCCGGCGGCCGAGGCGGTTCCAGGTGCGATCGCTCAGGTGCCCGATGATCGGCTGCACGAGCAGGCCGGTGAGCGGCGCGGCCAGCCACAGCATGGGAATCTGGTGGGCGTCGGCCCCGAGGTACTCGTAGATCGCGCTCATGTTGGCCATCTGGAGCGCCCAGCCGAACTGGATGCCCAGGAACCCGAAGGCCATGTTCCAGATCTGCCAGAAGCTCAGAGGCGGTCGCGCGCTCATTTGATCAGCAGCACCTGGCCCTCGTGCGGGCCCAGCGCGATCGGCAGCCGTTTTCCCGCGCCGAGCTTGCCGTGGACCCTGGACGCCAGCAGGTCGGTGACCGCTCCGCCCGCGGGCGCGGGCTCGATGGCCACCGCCTCGCGCACCGGCGCGCGGGCGAAATTCACCGCGGTGACCTGGATGCCCGCGCCCCGCGGCAGGCGGTGGACCATGACGACCAGGCCCGGCGCCCGCACCGCCGGGACCGCCACCTGCTCGCTCTCGTTGATGCGGTACTGCGCGCGCACGCGCAGCATCGCTCGAAGCTGCGACGCGAACGAGTCCCCGTGCTGCAGCTGCTCGGGCAGCGGGCCGTAGAGGGCCCGGGCGCGCGGCAGCCCGCTGCCGGAGGTCGTCACGCTCGGGTGCTTGCCCAGCAGGTCGTACGCGCCCCGATTGATCCAGCGCGTGTCGCCCTCGGCGATCAGCGAGCCGACCGCGTCGTCCGGCAGGGTCAGCGCGCCGACCAGGTCCCAGCCGGAGAGCGCGAAGACGCCCGGCTGCATCGCGTTGAACAGGGCCAGCAGCAGGTGCGCGCGCCGGATGTCGTGGCGCTGGGCCTCGGTCAGCTGGCCGAGGTCGCGGATGCCGAGCGCGGCGGCGGCCACCGTGACGCTCGTGCACGAGATGCCGTTGGCCGCCTTCAGGTTGTACGGGGCCGCGGCGCCCATGAGGCGGCCGTGCATCTCGGCGCGGATGGTGTCGCGCAGCGCGCTGCCCTTCACGGCCTTGCCGCGGAACGTGAACGTGGTGTCCTTGTGCTTCGTCCAGAAGTGCACCAGCTCCAGCGTCAGCTCGTCGTGGTTCTGCAGCGCGTGGATCAGCGAGGCGGGATCGATCTGGTAGGTGCGCTGCAGGCCCAGCATCAGGCGCAGGAACGAGGCGTCGCCGGTGACGAGCGCGTGCTGGTAGGCCGGGCGGCTGATGAAGTCGTAGGAGAGATCGGCCCCGCCCTCGGACATCGCCTTGACGTCCTCGAGCGTGAGGTTCAGCTCCTGGAAGGTGAAGCCGCCGAGCTTGCGCACGAGGCCCGCGATGAGCTGATTCGCGGTCACGGAGAGCGGGTGGCCCTCGGACCAGGCGCGCCCGTTGTCCGGGCCGGCCTCGATGCCGAGGAAGCCGTTGGCGTCGAGACGCAGCATCCGCTCACCCAGGATGGCCAGCGCGTTGATGGCGTCGCCCGCCACCAGCCGCGGCGCCGCGAAGGTGGGGTCGAGCCAGTTGAACGTGGGCTGGCCCTCCTTGAAGTAGTGCAGATAGACCCAGCGGCGGCGCTGTCCGTCGGCGCCGACGACCGCATCGGTGGCCGACCAGTCGGTCTCCTTGACGCCCGGCTCGTAGAAGATGGTGCGCGGCAATTGCCCGACGATGTAGCCGCGCGCCCTGAGCGCGTCCACCGTCGCCGGCTTCAGGTTCACCGAGTCGCGGCCGGCCGGCACCGCGGGCAGCAGGCCCCAGTCCTCGGGGCCGATCTCCACCATGTGGTAGAGGCCGGGATAGTCGCCGTAGCGGCGCTCGGCCAGGCGGAAGTCGGCCCCCTTGCCGCTGTGGCCGGGAATGATGTCGCCGATGACGACCGCGTGGTTGTCGGCGGCGCGCCGCACCATCGCCGTGAACTGCGCCTGGGTGCCGAAGGCCGGGTCGATCTCGCTGCTGATGCGGTCGAAGTTGCCGTCGACGGTCGGGGTGTACTCGCGGCCGCGCAGGCCGCCCGCGCGCTTCATCGGGCCGGTGTGCATGCCGCCGATGCCGATGTCGCGGAAGATGCGCCAGAGATCGGCGTCGCCCAGGCTCTCCAGCACCGACTCGCCCGGCCCCGTGATCTGCGACGGCGGATACGCGGTGAACCAGACCGAGGCCAGCGCCGACGCGGCGCGCGGCTCCGGCAGCGCGTAGGGGTGCTGCCACTGCGCGCCGGTGCCCGAGACGCGGCGCGCGGCCAGGTCGCCCTGGTGGAGCATCGAATGCTCGACGAGCCACTGGATGTCCGGGTCGGAAGCCTGGTCTTGCGCGCTCGCCGGCGGCGCCGGGCGCGCGGCCGGCGCCGGGGGCGCGCCGGTCGATGCGGCGCCGGACGGCGACTCGGGGCGCAGCGAGGTCGCCGGCTGGCAGGCGGGCGCCCCCGCGCCCACGAGCATCGCCAGCACGAGCAGCCAGGCGCGCGGACGGATCGGTCTCACATCGAGCACGAGACCAGAAGCGGCGCGAGCGGTCAAGGGCAGGTCTCGCGCCGGCCCTTTGCCAGGGGCTGTACGCTGTGAGCAGGACCATGGCCAGCGAGGACCCGCATGCAGACCGTGGCCGGAGCGCGGGAGGGCAAGGACCCCGAGCCGACGCTGCCGCCGTTCGAGAAGGCCGCGGGCCGGGGCGACGCGCGGCGTGAATGACCTCGCGGCGTAGCGAGCGCGGCCTCGACTGGTTCGCGTTCTTCCTCGCCGACGTGCAGACCGGCTGGGGCCCGTTCGTCGCCGCGTACCTGACCTCCATGGCGTGGACGCAGTTCGACATCGGCCGCGTGCTCACCATCGGCACGCTGACCGGCCTGGCGCTGCAGGTGCCGGCCGGCGCGCTGGTGGATCGCGTGCCCGCGAAGCGGCTGCTCGCCGCGGTGGCGGTGGTCGCGGTGAGCGGCAGCGCGCTGGTGCTGACGCGGTGGCCGGTGTTCCGGGCGGTGGTGGTCGCCAAGGTGCTGCACGCGATCGGCAGCTGTCTGGTCGGGCCCGTCCTGGCCGCGATCAGCCTGGGCCTCGTCGGGCACGCGCGGCTGAGCGTGCGCCTGGGGCGTAACGCGCGCTATCTCTCCCTCGGCAACGCGATCGCGGCGGCGGCGATGGGCGTGGCCGGCTACCTCTACACGAACCGGGCGATCTTCGTGCTGACCGCGGCCCTCGGCGTGCCGACCCTGCTCGCGCTGACGCAGATCCGGGCGAGCGAGATCGACCCGGCGCTGGCGCGTGGCGGGATCGCTCCCGCGCGCGCCGGTGACCGGAGAATCGAGCGCTGGCGGCACGCGTCCGCCACGGTGCTGCGCAGCCGCGCCCTGGTGGTCTTCGCCGCCGCGGTGCTGCTGTTCCAGCTGGCCAACGCGGCGCTGCTGCCGATCATCGCGGGCGCGCTGACCGCGCTGCAGGCGGAGCGCGCCACCGTGATCCTGGCCGTCGGCATCCTCACCCCCCAGCTCGTGGTGGCGGCCATCGCGCCCTGGGTGGGACGTCAGGCCCAGGCGCGCGGGCGTCGCCCGCTCCTGGCCCTGTGCTTCGTCGCGCTCGCGATCCGGGCCGCGATCTTCGCGTGGTCCACCGCGCCGGGCGTGGTCCTGGCCGCCCAGGTGCTCGACGGCGTGTCGGCGGCGACACTGGGCGTGCTGGTGCCGCTGGTCATCGCGGACACGACGCGCGGGACCGGGCACTTCAACCTGGCCCAGGGCGCGGTAGGCGCCGCGGTCGGCCTCGGCGCGTCGCTCAGCACCGCGGGGGCGGGGTACGTGGCGGACGTGGCGGGCAGCGGGATGGTCTTCGCGCTGCTCGCGGCGGTGGCGGCCTCCGGCTTGCTGGTCGTGGTGGGATTGATGCCGGAGACCAGAGCGGCCTGATGCTCACGCTCGACGGGATCGTCGATCAGCTGGCCGGGCACAACGCGTATCTCGGCGTCTTCGCGCTGCTCCTGGCCGGCGGCCTCGGCGTGCCCATCCCCGAAGAGCTGCCGGTGGTGGCCGCCGGGGTGCTGAGCCGCGAGGGCCTGGCCCAGTGGTGGCTGGCGCTGCCGGTGTGCATCCTGGGCGTGCTGTCGGGCGACGTGATCCTCTACTGGGCCGGGCGCCACTGGGGCGAGCGCGTGCTGTCCTGGCGCCCGGTGCGCTGGGTGCTCTCGCCTGCGCGCGAGCGCCGGCTCAAGGGGGCGTACCGTCGCCATGCGGTGAAGACCATCGTCATCGCGCGGCACGTCATCGGGCTCCGGGCGGCCGCCTTCCTCACCGCGGGCATCGCGCATGTGCCGTTCTGGAAGTTCCTGGCCACCGATGCCGCCGCGGCACTCGCGGGCGTGCCGCTGTCGTTCGGTCTGGCCTACTTCTTCACCGACCAGATCGAGGCCATCCTGACCGACGTCCACCGGGTGGAGCGATGGGGGATGCTGGGCGCGCTCGTGCTCGGCATCGTGGTGGCGGCGGTGATGGTGCACCGATGGACGCGGTGCGCCGAGGAGAAGATCGACGTCGAGCCGGAGCCCCTGGAGCACTCGACACGCCGTGACTAGCCAACCCCGGGCGCTCGGGGTACCATCCCGGACATGAAGCGCCTGGCGGCTGCCGCCCTCGTCCTCGTGATGATCGCCACGCTCTGCGCCGTGCCCAGCGAGGCCGGCGGCCGGGGAGGCTGGCATGGCGGTCACGGCTGGCACGGCGGCCGGGGTTGCTGCTGGGGCGGCTGGTGGTGGCCGGGCGCGTTCGTCGGTGGCCTGGCGCTGGGCGCCGCGGTCGCTGCGACGTATCCGCCGTACTACGCCTATCCGCCGCCCGCGTACTATTCGGCGCCCTCGGTCATCTACGCGCCGGCGCAGTCCTACACCACCGCGCCGCCGGCTCCGCCCGCGGTCCAGCGCGAGGTCGTGTATCCGCACGGCAAGTACGTGCTGTACGGTGACGGCGTGAGCCAGCCCTGGCAATGGGTCTGGGTCTCCGCCACTCCGGCCTCGCCCGTCCCCTCGCCCTGATCCGTCCTCACACGTAGTCGCTCTCGTCCTCGTCGCGGCCTTCGTACGGCTCCACGTCGTCGTCCTTCCACTCGGGCGTTCCTGGCGCGGCGGTGGCGAAGCGCCCGGCCACTTCCATCAGCGAGGCGGGGCACGGATCGCCGAGCGCAGTGAACAGGTCGCATGCCTCCGCGAGCGTCAGGATCATGCACTCGGGCTGGTGCGCGCGCATGATCCGCGTCTGAGTCGGCGAGGTGACCAGCCAGAGCAGCGCTTCCGGCAAGTAGCTGAGCTGCACGGCGAGCACTTCCCCGTGGCTCAGCAGGGAACGACAGAAGGCCCGACCGTCGAGGGATAGCTCGTCGAGGCGATTCAGGATCTGCTCGAGCGTGTACACGGCTGACATGGGCTCGCCCTCCTCTGGCGGGATAGGGGCAAACCGCGTGCCACCGGAAGAAGTCGCGAAATTGACCGCCACGGCCGCGGCGACCGACGGATCGTGCTGTTCGATGCGACCCGTCGGGCGCCGCGACCGTGTAAGGGTTGCCGGGCAGCGCCTACGGCTGCGGCTCGGACGGCTCGTTCCGATCGATCCACGCCCTGGCGAGCTCGACGACGAAGCGCTCGGCCTCGGCCTCGGTGTCGAAGCGCTGATCAGACACCGGTAGGTCGATATTGCGCAGACCGGTCGGGGTGGGCTGCTGGAGTGTCGCCACCGCCGACCACCGGCCGTCGCGCATCTGCTCGCTGGCGACGGCAATGCTGTAATCACCCTGGGCCGGAATCGTCTTTCGCTGGATCATGAGTGACCTCCTCGGAAGACGGATGGTGCTGTCCAGAGGACCACCGGCTTCGCGATGAGTCAAGATGGGAAGAGTGCGCCGCTCCGGGCGGCCGTCGTGCAGGTAAGGACGACCCGTCGTCTCTTACGTGGCTCGAGTCCATCGGCGGCCGGGCTCGCGTGTCGACCTTCGCGGAATCGGCAACTTGGAGGGTGTGCGCGACACCTATCGGCGACGGCATTTGGCTTGCTACTCGAGGCCGTTATGAAATGCCCGAGGTGCAAGACCGAGCTGCCGCCACGGGAAGGCGAGAGGCCACGGGGCGGCAAACCCGTGCCGAACCGGGGAGAGCGGAAGCGCCCCGGCTCCACGACGGTCACTCCCGAAGAGGCGTTGCGCGCCGACGCGCCGCCGGCTCCGTGCCCGCAGTGCGGCTGGAGCACCATGTGGAACGAGTGAAGCGGCGCGCCCCCGCGCGACCTCCCGAGTCGAACGGCACCAGGAACGGGGCCGCGGGCTCGGCGCCCGTCATCAACGACCTCTGGTACAAGAACTCAGTCATCTATTGCCTCTCCGTCGGCACCTTCATGGATTCCAACGGCGACGGCATCGGCGATTTCGAGGGCCTCATGCGCCGGCTGGATTACCTGCAGGGTCTCGGGATCACCGCGATCTGGCTGATGCCGTTTCAGGCCTCGCCGGGAGAGGACGACGGCTACGACGTGTCCGACTACTACGGGGTCAATCCCGCGTACGGCACACTGGGCGACTTCGTCGAGTTCACGCACGCAGCCAAGCAGCGCGGCATCCGCGTCATCATTGACCTGGTCGTGAACCACACCTCCGACCAGCACCCATGGTTCCAACAGGCGCGCCGGGATCCCGCGTCGAAATACCGCGACTGGTACGTGTGGTCCGAGAAGAAGCCGCCGAACGCGAACGAGGGCATGGTGTTCCCCGGCGTGCAAAAGTCCACGTGGTCCTACGACAGCGAAGCGCGCGCGTGGTACTTCCACCGCTTCTACGACTTTCAGCCCGACCTGAACACCTCGAACCCGCACGTGCAGGCCGAGATCCTCAAGATCATGGGCTTCTGGATCCAGCTCGGCGTCTCGGGCTTCCGGATGGACGCGGTGCCCTTCGTGATCAATACCAAGGGCCCCCACGTCAAGAAGCCGATGGAGCAGTACGACCTGCTGCGCACGCTGCGGGCGTTCTTGCAGTGGCGCGTGGGCGATTCGATCATCCTGGCCGAGGCCAACGTCCTGCCCGACACCGATCTGGAGTACTTCGGCAAGGACGGCGACCGCATGCACATGATGTTCAATTTCCAGGTCAACCAGAACCTGTTCTACGCGCTCGCCGCCTCCGATCGCCGGCCGCTGGCGCGTGCACTGAAGGCCACCATGCGCCGGCCCGAGACCGCGCAGTGGTGCCTGTTCCTGCGCAACCACGACGAGCTCGACTTGGGCCGGCTCACCGACGAGCAGCGTCAGCGGGTCTTCCGGTGCTTCGGGCCCGAGGAGACCATGCAGCTCTACAAGCGCGGGATCCGGCGCCGCCTCGCCCCGATGCTGAACGGTGACCGCCGGCTCCTCGAGCTGGCTTACAGCCTGATGTTCACTCTGCCCGGCACGCCAGTCCTGCGCTACGGCGACGAGATCGGCATGGGGGATGACCTCGGGCTGCCCGAGCGTAACTGCTCGCGGACACCGATGCAGTGGTCGGCCGAGCCCCACGGCGGCTTCACCAAGGCCGACAAGCCGGTGGTGCCGGTGATCAGCGAGGGGCCGTTCGGCTACCAGCACGTCAACGCCGCCGTGCAGCGCCGCGATCCGGGATCGCTGCTCAACTGGACGGAGCGCATCATCCGCATGCGGAAGGAGGTGCCCGAGGTGGGCTGGGGCAACTTCGAAGTCCTGCCGGTGCGCGATCCCGCGATCCTGGTGATGCGCTACGACTGGCGGAACAACTCGACGCTATTCGTGCACAACCTCTCGGACTCGCCGCGCGAGGTGTCGTTCGACTCGGGCATCCCGGGGCCGGAGGGCCGGACTCTGGCGAACGTGCTGTCCGAGCATCACTCGTTCGCCGCGGAGGACGGCAAGCATCGTCTGCTGCTCGAGGCGTACGGGTACCGCTGGTTTCGGGTCGGCGGCCTGGACTACCTGCTCAAGCGCAGCGACATCGAGACGCCGCCCCGGGGCTGACCGGCCGTGGCTTCCCTGGCCCCGCTTGCCTGGTGGCAGACCGCGGTCATGTATCAGGTTTATCCGCGCTCATTCCAGGACGGTAACGCCGACGGCGTCGGCGACCTGCGCGGCATCCGGCAGCGGCTGCCCTATCTGGGCGAGCTCGGCATCGGCGCGGCCTGGATCTCGCCGATCTTTCCCTCGCCGATGGCCGACTTCGGCTACGACATCGCCGACTACACCGACGTCGACCCGATCTTCGGCTCGCTCGAGGAGTTCGACGCGCTGCTGGCCGCGGCCCACGCGCAGGGGCTCCGCATCCTGCTCGACCTCGTGCCCAACCACACCTCGGTCCAGCACCCGTGGTTCCGCGAGAGCCGCGCCTCGCGGCAGAGCGCACGGCGCGACTGGTACATCTGGCGCGATCCCGCGCCGGGGGGCGGTCCGCCCAACAACTGGCTGTCCGCGTTCGGCGGCAGCGCGTGGGAGCGGGACGACACCACCGGGCAGTACTACTACCACGCGTTCCTGGCCGCGCAGCCCGATCTCAACTGGCGCAATCCGGCGGTCCGCAACGCGATCCACGAGGTGATGCGCTTCTGGCTTCGCCGCGGGGTCGACGGCTTCCGGGTGGACGTGATCTGGCACCTGCTCAAGGACGATCAGTTCCGCGACAACCCGCCGAATCCCGTCTATCAGCCCGGCGAGCCGCCGAGCCACGCGCTGCTTCCCGTCTACACCGCGGATCTGCCCGAGGTGCACCAGGCGATCGCCGGCATGCGGCGCGTGGTCGACGAGTTCCCCGATCGGGTGTTGATCGGCGAGATCTACCTGCCGATCGAGCGGCTGATGGCCTACTACGGCGTCGAGCTGGGAGGCACGCACATGCCGTTCAACTTCACGCTGCTGTCGACGCCGTGGCGGGCCCGCGAGATCGCCAAGCTGATCGACGACTACGAGGCGGCGCTGCCGACGGGCGGCTGGCCGAACTGGGTGCTCGGTAACCACGACCGCCCGCGCATCGCGGGCCGAGTTGGCCCGGCGCAGGCACGTGTTGCGGCGATGCTGCTGCTGACGCTGCGCGGAACCCCCACCATCTACTACGGCGACGAGATCGGCATGACCCAGGTGCCGATCCCGCCCGATCGCGTGCGGGATCCGTTCGAGCGCAACGTGCCGGGCATCGGCTGCGGGCGGGACGGGGCGCGCACGCCGATGCAGTGGGACGCCACCGCCCACGCCGGGTTCTCGACGGCGGAGCCGTGGCTGCCGGTGGCCGCCGGTTTCGGCACCGACAACGTCGAGCACCAGCGGCTGGATCCGGCCTCCACCTTCCAACTCTACCGGCGTTTGATCGCCGCGCGCCGGCGCTCGCGGGCCTTGCAGCGGGGCGACTACCGGCCGATCGTGGCCAGCGGTGACCTGTTGCTCTACGTGCGCCAGCACGGCGACGAGCGCATGCTGATCGGCCTGAACCTGGGCCGGGAGGACGCGGTGGTGGCGTTCCCGGATCGGCAGCTGCGCGGCGAGATCGTGGTGTCGAGCGCCGGAGACCGGGACGGCGAGAAGGTCGAGGGCGAGCTCGGCCTGCGCGGTGACGAGGGTGTCGTACTGTCCCTCGCGTCCGGTGCGGTCGTGCCCCGGTCGCTCGGCTGAATCGAGGCTTGACGGCCAGGGTGACACTGAGGAGAGGAGGACCGCGATGCGCAAGCGTGTGATCAGGCCGGCGGCCACCGAAGCGGAGCCCGCGGAGCAGGAATGGATCGACGTCGAGCAGGTGGCGCAGGTGGAGGTCACCTCCGAGGATGCCGCCCATCCGATCGAATCAGCGTTGATCCTCGGCGACGACAGCGGCTGGCGCGCCGCGCAGCCCGGCGAGCAGACCATCCGCCTGGTCTTCGACCAGCCGCAGCGCCTGAGCCGCGTGTGGCTGCTGTTCATCGAGGCGGACGCCGCGCGCACGCAGGAGTTCGTGCTGCGCTGGTCGCCGGACGGCGGGCGCACGTTCCGCGACATCGTCCGCCAGCAGTGGAACTTCGGCCCGCCCGAGAGCATCCGCGAGGCGGAGGACTATCGCGTGGACCTCTCCGGCGTCACCGCGCTCGAGCTCGTGATCGTCCCCGACAAGAGCGGTGGTGACGCGCGCGCGTCGATCGCCCAGTGGCGCCTCGCCGGCTAGGGCTGGCCCCGCCCGTCGAAAGCTGAGACACTCCCGCGGGGGGTGATCGGCATGGCGACGACGCTCGGGTTCATCGGACTCGGAGTGATGGGCGAGTCCATGTGTCGCAACCTGGCGAGGAAGTCGAAGGCGGCGGTCGTCGGCTTCGACGGGCGCGGGGAGCCGCTCGCCGCGCTCGCACGCGACGGAGTGACCGCGGCCGCCTCGGCTCGCGACGTCGCAGACCGCGCCGACTTCATCTTCCTGTGCCTCCCCGGCGAGCGAGAAGTCCGCGCGGTGGCGCTCGGGCCCGACGGCCTCGCCACCGCCATGCGGCGGGGGCAGACCCTGGTGGACATGAGCACCACGCCGGTGGCACTGGCCCGCGAGCTGGGGCACGCATTCGCCGGCCTGGGCGTGGACTTCGCCGATGCGCCGGTGGCCCGCACCGCCCAGGCGGCGCGGGACGGCACGCTCTCGATCATGGTCGGCGCCGACGGCGCGGTGTTCGAGCGGCTGCGATCATACCTGGCCTGCATGGGCACGGAGATCACCCACTGCGGGCCGGTCGGCGCCGGGCAGGCCGTCAAGCTGATGAACAACATGGTGGTCGCCCAGACGGTCGTGGCCCTCGCCGAGGCCATGGCGGTGGCCCGCGCCTCCGGAGCGGTGGACCCGCGCGTGCTCTTCGAGACGCTCGCCAAGGGCTCGGCGGACAGCTTCGTGCTGCGCAATCACGGGATGAAATCGCTGCTGCCCGATGCGCATCCGACGCAGGGCGCGTTCCCGACCAGCTACATCATCAAGGATCTGTCGTACGCGCTGGCGCTGGCCGAGTCGGCGGGGCTGACGCTCGAGCAGGCCACCACGACCGGCCGTCTCATGGAGCGCACCGCGGCGGCCGGGTACCGACACCACTACTACACCGCGGTCAGCCGGGTGATCGCACGCGAGGGAGAACGCATGCCGGAATACATCCCGAGTCCGCGCCAGTGGGTGCGCGAGCAGGTCGAGCTCTATGAAGGCAGCGGCGGCACTCAGGGCACCACGCTGCGGGACACCGGGCTGCCGGTCATCATCGTCACGCACACCGGCAAGAAGACCGGCGCGATCCGCAAGACGCCGCTGATGCGCGTGAAGGACGGCGCCAACTACGTGCTGGTGGGCTCGATGGGAGGGGCGCCGACCAATCCGGTCTGGGTCTACAACCTGCGCGAGCGGCCCGACGTCGAGATCCGCGACCACACCGCGGTGCAGCCGATGCGGGTGCGCGAGGTGAGCGACGAGGCGGAGCGCGCGCGGCTGTGGAAGCTCGCCGTCGCCGCCTTCCCGCCGTACGAGGAGTATCAGGGAAAGACGTCGCGCCGCATCCCCGTCTTCGTGGCCGAGCCCCGGGCCTAGCGTCTGGCTCCCCCCCGCGCTCGCCAGACCCTGTAAGGACACATTCGGCTGGCCATCCCCCGGCGGATGGTCTACCTTCCTTCCGCTCCCGTGGCCGACGACGTGAGGCCGCGCGCTTTGCCGTGAACCCGATGGCCCCGAAGGATCGTGGATGACTGCGCGTCGATGACGGCAACCCTCGGCTCTCAGCTGGCCGGTGTTGTCGCACTGCTGGCGGTGAGCGCGGCACCGGTTCCGCTCCTCATCTACTTGACGTCTTCGGCGGGTCCCCGCGCGCGGATTCCGCTCTCGCCCACCGACCGGATCCTGGCGGCTCTCGTCCTCTGGGCCGTCGTACAGGGGTCGGTCGTCGTGCTGCTGGGCTGGCTCGGCCGGCTGAGATTCGTGAACATCCTCTTTCTGGAAGTCGTCGTCCTGGCCTGCGGTCTGGCCTCGTGCGCGCGGGCGGGGTCGTGGCGCTCGCTCGCCTCGGTCGCCGAGCCGGCCGATCGCGGGCGGATCGCGGCGAGCCGTCCGGCTCCCGAGCGGTGGCTCATCGCGGTCGCCTGCGGGTTCGCCGTGGTCTTGACGCTGCGGGTGCTGGCATTGCCGGTGTCCGACTGGGACTCGCTGGACTACCAGCTCCCGCGCGTGGCCGAGTGGTACCAGCAGGCGAGCTTCGCCCGACCGCTGGAGCAGCACGGGCCGGCCGACCACCCGATCAACTCGTACCCGTACAGCTGGAGCGCGCTGCTCTTCATCGGCCTGGCATCCGCAGGCCACGATCAGTTCGTGCTGCTCCCGAACCTGCTGGCCTGGCTGATCCTCGGCCTCGCGACCTACTCCCTGGGCCGGGTCGCCGGCGCTCGCCGCTTCGCCGCCATCCTGGCCGCCGTCCTGATCGCGGTCATGCCGCTCAGTCTGAAGAGCGTGTCCACCGCCCACAACGACCTGCCGCTCGGCGCCTTCTTCGTGGCGAGCGTATATTTCACGATGCGCGCCTGGCGCTACCGCTGTCGCTTCTCGCAACTCGTGGCGGTCGCCGGCCTCGGCATGTTGCTGGGCACGAAGATGTCCGGCATCCCCTATGCCGCCCTGGTGTTGCTGCTCTCGGTCTGGCTATTCTGGCACTCCCGCCGGGGCTCCTGGCCGGTCCTGGAGAGAGGGCAGCCGGTCCTGATCGGGCTGGCCGTCCTGAGCGTCGGCTTGCTCGGCGGCTCCTGGTACGTGCGAAACGTGCTGGCCACCGGCAATCCACTCGGCTTCCTCGAGATCTCCGTCTTCGGCCGGATCGTGTTCACCGGATCGATGACTCGGGCCTGGGTCGACGAGACGACCCTTCTGCATCGCTTCTCCGTCAGCAACCTCCACCACTGGAATGTGTTGCGGCAGGCCTTCGCGGACTTTCTCGGGCTGCCGGCGCTGCTCCTCATCGCGCTCGGCGCGGGCACCTCTGTCGGAATGCTCCGACGGCCGCGCGGGCGCCCGGTCCTGGTGCCGCTCCTGCTGGTGTGCGCGGCCGCCTTCTATTTCTACGTGGCCGGTCCGTGGAGCGCGACGTACGCCCCGGAGGCCGAGCTCACGTCGTGGATGGGGGAGGAGATGCGTTACTCGTTTCCGTTCTGGGGCATCCTGGCCGCGCTGGCCGCGGGCGCGGTCCGGGCACGGCGCCGAGGTGAGTGGCTCCTGGCCGCGCTGGCCACGCTGGCCGCGGTCATCTTCGCCAACGGCGGGATCAGGTTCTCGAAGCAGGGCGTCCTGGTCCTGGCCATCGCCGGGCTGGTGCTGCTGGCCGATCGCGAGTCGGCCCGCCGACGGGTGCGCGATCTCCTGGCCGGAGGAGCCGGGCGGACGCGGCTCGGGGTGGCCGTCACGGTGGTGGTCGCGGTCGCGGTGATCACGTGCGGCACGTGGGCGGCTCGCGGCGTACGCTACCGTCTCCAGGACGAGTTCTTCGGCGGGCTCGGCCGGCTCGTGGACGGGCTCGACCCCGGCGCGCGGATCGGATTCTGGGAGTGTCACGCCTCGTACCTCCTCTATGGCAAGCGGATCCAGCGGCCGCTGACATATCTGGCCCTCGGCGCTCAGCACGACGCCGATGAGATGCTTCGGTACCTGCGCGCCCAGCCCGTGGACGTCATCGCAGTGGGACCGCGATCGGAGTACACCGCGACATCTCCGGTGTGGGACTGGCTCGTCGAGAAGGCTGGCGAGTTCGACCGGCTCAGTGGTGAGGACCTGAGCCGGGACGTGATCGTCTACCGGCTCCGAGCCCGCTGACTACCGCGTGCTCGGCGGAGATACCGGCGACCCCGGAGGCACCGGCGTGCACATCGAGCTGCCCGTCGGTCGGGCCTGGCCGGCCGGGCAGGGCAGGCCGAGGTCGCGTCCGCGGCCCGGCACGTTCGTGCCCGGCGTGCTGCCGCCCGGCCGCGTCGGGTCCGTCGCTCCGGTGCTCGGAAGAGCCGGATTCAGCGTGCCCGGGCCGCCGGGTGTCGTCGGGCTGCTCGGTGAGACCGGCGTACCGGGCTGAGACGTCGGCGCGCCGGGGCCGGTACCACCGCTCGGGGTCTGGGCGCCCGCCTCGGCCGCCAGCATCAGGCCACTCATCGTGATCACGCCCAGCAGCTTCCATTTCATGACGGCCTCCATGGCTGAATGTTAGCTGTTCGGCGGCGCGGCGGAGATGTCGGCGAGTGCCGAGTCCGGGTCGCGGTCGAGGGCCAGGTCGCCGATGCTGACGATGCCCACGACCTTGCCGTTCTCGACCACCGGCAGCCGCCGCACCGCCTTCTCTCGCATGATCTGTACCGCGCGCCCCACCGGATCGTCGGGGGCAACGGCGGCCAGGTCGTGGCTCGCGATGTCGCCGATGCGGGTGGCACGCGGGTCGCGACCTTCCGCGATCACCCGCACGACGAGGTCGCGATCGGTCAGGATCCCGGCCAGGTTGCCGTTGTCGTCGGTCACCACCACGTTGCCGATATCGTTGGCGCGCATCGCCTCCGCCGCTTCTCGTCCGGTCGTGCTCGCGGGGAGCGCCTGCGGGTTCGGGGTCATCACGTCGCGGATGCGGTCTGCTGTGTCCATTGGGAGCTCCTCCTGGCACCGGTTGAGGCGGGCCGCGTGCGTCGCGCCCGCACCTCCAGTCGACGGCAGCAAGGCCTGTGCCGCAGACCGCCGGATGCGCATTCCGCTCCTCGCGTCCGCGATTGCCCCGCCGCGGAGCCGGCGGGCGGCAGAGAGTGCCGGGTGTCCTTTACCGGCCGGGAAGAGGGTGTAGCCTGATCGCATGAGCGCCCGCGCGGCCGCGCGTAACCTCCACGGCAGCGCACCGGATCGCTCGCCGGTGGTGCTGCTCGTGATCGACGCGATCAACGACTTCGACTTCGCGGATGGGCGGCAGGTGGCAGCCGACGCGCTGCCCGTCGCCCAGCGGATCCGGCGGCTGAAGCAGCTCGCGCGCGGTGCCGGCATCGCCACCGTGTACGTCAACGACAACTTCGGCCGGTGGCGGTCCGATTTTCGCACCCTGGTGGCCCACTGCCTGCGGGCCGGTGCCCGGAGCCGCGCGATCACGGGGCTGCTCCGGCCCGATCGGCGCGACTACTTCGTGCTGAAGCCGAAGCACTCGGCGTTCCACTCGACCACGCTGGACCTGCTGCTCGAGCATCTCGGTGCCCGCACCTTGATCCTCACCGGGCTGCTCGCCGACAGCTGCATCCTGCTCACCGCGCACGAGGCGCACATGCGCGGTTACCGCGTGGTGGTGCCGGAGGATTGCGTGGCGGCGCGGCAGCCCGAGGACCGGCGGCGAGCGCTCGCGGTGATGCGCCGGGCGCTGGAGGCGGACACGCGCCCGGTGGAGGCGATGGACGTGAAGGGGCTGCGGGGAGGCGCGGGCCGGCGGCGGGGGCGGCGGTAGGTGAGAGGGGTGGTCTCTTCGAGGACCGGCTACTCTGCGGCGACGCGACTCACCGGTCGTGTGGCGTACGCCCGCTTCGTCAAGCACCGCGCGAAGGCGGTCGCGAGCGCGTCGCCGTCCCGCCCGGGCTCGCGCCGCAGCACCTTCGCGTTCACCCAGTCCACCGCCTCGGCCAGCTCTCCGCTGCGCGCGCCCGCGACCGCGCCGGCCTCCGTCGCGCACGACTGGAGATCGAGCCGCACCTGCCCCTGCGATGGCTTCCTCGGCGCGGAGACCGTGAGCTCGGCCATGGCCCAGTACGTCGCCGCCGACACATAGGTGCGATAGCCCTGCGCGATCATGCAGGCCATGTAGTCCGCGCGCCGCTCGAACTCGGCGCGGCCGGTGGCGGTCTGCTCGCACGCCAGCGTGTCCATTTCGAGCTGACCCGCGCTCGGGTAGGCGGGGATCGCGGTGGAGAGCGACGAGGCGCAGCCGGCGGCGAGCACTGAGACGACGGCGGCGACGATCGGAAGGCAGCAGCGCGACATGACAGGTCGCCGGCTACTCGAGCAGGCGCTTGATGATCCGGCGAAGCGATCCGCTCCGGAACGGCTTGGTCAGCAACGGCGCGCGAATGACCTCGAGGAAGCCGTCGTAGGCGGAGGTGTTGCCGAGGCCGGAGACGAAGAGCATGGGCGGGGGACTCGGCCAGCGGCGCGTGACTTCCGAGTAGAGGCTGGGCCCGTCCAGCTCGGGCATGCGCAGCTCGGACACGATCAGGTCGTACCAGCTGCGGCCGAGCATGCGGAGGGCCTCGAGCCCGGTGCTGCTGGCGTCCACCTCGTGGCCGTCGGCGCGCAGGCTCGAGACGATGAAGTCGCGCGCCCGCTTGTCATCGTCGACGACCAGGATTCGTCCGGCGCTCGTGCTCACGGTCGATTGGAGGGCCATCTGTCACCTCGCGCCGGGCCGACTTGGGAACTGCGTCGCCGCCGGTATGCCGTCGGGGCTGCATCCGAGGTGCCACCGAACTACGCACGGATTCAAGCGCACTTGTACCGCATCCGTGCAAGCCCTGTTCGCGAGGTGACGTCGCCCGGGTAGGAATTACACGACGCGCCCGGCGACCCGGATCGCCTGCCAGACCCGCTCGGGGCTCGCCGGCATGTCCAGGTGCCGCACGCCGAGGGGGGCGAGCGCGTCGTTGACCGCGTTGAGCAGGGCGGGCAGCGCGCCCACCGTGCCGGCCTCGCCCACGCCCTTGGCGCCCAGCGGGTTGACCCGCGTCGGCACCTCGTGGGCGTCGACGTCGAAGGACGGCACGTCGTCGGCGCGCGGCATCGCGTAGTCCATGAACGAGCCGGCGAGGACCTGTCCGGCCTCGTCGTAGGCGAGCACCTCGGCGAGGCCCTGACCCAGGCCCTGGACGGCGCCGCCGTGGATCTGGCCCTTCACGAGCAGCGGGTTGATCATGCGCCCGACGTCGTCCACGACGGTGTAGCGGACCACGCGCACCGCGCCGGTGTCGGGATCGATCTCGACCTCGCAGACGTGGCAGCCATTGGGAAACGTGACCGACGGCGGCGTGAACGTCGCGGTCTCGCTGAAGCCGGGCTCGAGGCCGGCCGGCTGAGTGCGCTGATACGCGGCGCGCGCGACGCGGCTCCACGCGACGTCGCGATCGGTGCCCGCGACGACGAACCGCCCGTCGCGCAGGGTCACGTCCTCGGCCGCGGCCTCCAGCAGGTGCGCGGCCAGGCGGCGGCCGCGCTCGACGACGCGCTCGGTGGCGCGGAGCACCGCGGCGCCGCCCACCGAGATCGCGCCCGATCCGCCGTTGCCGCGGCCCGCGCCCAGCGCGTCGCTGTCGCCCCAGAAGACCTGGATGCGCTCGGGCGGCACCCCGAGCCGATCGCTGACGATCTGGGCGAACGCGGTCTCGTTGCCCTGGCCCATCGACGTCGTCCCCGCGAAGAGCGAGACCGAGCCGTCGGGATTGATCCGCAGCTCCGCGGTGTCGGGATTGACCGAGGTATACGGGCCGCCCGCCACCTCGATCGGATTCGCGAGGCCGAGGCCGAGCAGCTTACCGCGCGCCCGCGCCTCGGCGCGGCGGCGCTCGAAGCCGGCGCGGTCGGACCGGGTCAGGGCCATCGTCATCACCCGCTCGAACTCGCCGCAGTCGTAGGTGAACACGAGCCCGGTCTTGAACGGCATCGCGGAGGGCGGGATGAGATTGCGCCGGCGCAGCTCGATGGGATCGATCCCCAGCTCGCGCGCCGCCACGTCGATCACCCGCTCGATCGCGTAGGTGGCCTCGGGCCGGCCGGCGCCGCGGTAGGGACCGGTGGGCGTGGTGTTCGTGTACACGCCGGTGCTCTCGATGTGAATGGCCGGGGTGGTGTACGTCCCGGCGAGCCCGCCCACGTTGTTGGTGGCCGGGCCGGCGCTGCGCGGCGTGAGGTAAGCACCGATGTCGACCTTCAACGCGACGCGCAGGGCGAGGAAGCGGCCGCGCGCATCGAGGGCCAGCTCGGCGGCCGACACGTTGTCGCGGCCGGGCTCGTCGCTGACGAAGCCTTCGCGTCGGGTCGACGTCCACTTCACCGGGCGGCCGAGGCGCTTCGCGGCCCAGAGCACGAGCACCAGCTCCGGATACATGCCGCTGCGCATGCCGAAGCTGCCGCCGACCTCGTCGGTCACCACGCGCACCTGCCCGTGCGGCACGCGGAGGATCTGCTCGGCCAGCTGCGCGCGCAGGCCGTGCGGGCCCTGGATGCCGGTGTAGAGCGTGTAGCGCCCGCTGCGCCGGTCGAAATCGCCCACCGCCGCACGCGGCTCGAGCGGCGCCGCGGCCACCCGCGTCACCACGAAGTCGAGATGGGTGACGTGCGCGGCCTGGGCGAAGGCGCGCGCCACCGTGTCGCGCGAGCCCGCCTCCCAGACGAAGGCCACGTTGTCGGGCGCCTCGTCCCAGACCGCGGGCGCGCCGGGGCGCGTGGCGCGCTCCGCGCCGGTCACCGCGGGCAAGGGCGCGTAGTCGACGACCACGAGGTCGGCGGCGTCCGCGGCGGCTTCCGGGCTCGCGGCGACCACCAGAGCGACCGGATCGCCGACGTGGCGGACGCGGTCGCGCGCCAGCGCCGGCCGCGGCGGCGTGAACGCGGGCGAGCCGTCGCGGCGCTTGCGGGTGGCATCGGTCGGGAGGTGGCCGACGCCGTCGGCCGCGAGCTCGGCGCCGGTCAGCACCGCGAGCGCGCCGGGCGACTGCCGCGCGGCGGCGGTCTCGATGGCGACGACGCGCGCGTGGGCGTGCGGGGAGCGGACCACCACCGCGTAGGCCTGGCGCGGCAGGTTCACGTCGTCGGAGTAGCGGCCGAGGCCCTGGACGAGGCGGGGATCTTCGACGCGAGACACCGACTGGCCCATCGCGAACTTCTGGATCGTCACGGGATCGCTCATGGCGGCGGGTCGTAACTATGCCATGCGCGGCAGGACGGGAGCAAACCGAGGCTCCGCACCCTGCCCTCCCCCGGGAGGGCAGGGAGAACTAGCGGCGGTGGATGCGCGCCAGGACGGGCAGGTAGGGGCGCACGACGCCGATGCCGAGGCGGTCGGCGAGGGCGGCCACCAGCTCGGGGACGGTGCCCCGCGCGCCCGGATCGTGCAGCCTGAGCGAGAGCCCGGCGGAGGCGAGGCGGCCGATCGCGGAGAGCAGGAAGAGCACGTGGAGGTTGGTCCACACCTCGCCGAGCAGCTCGAAGTGCAGCGGGATGAGCGCGGCGAGCTGCCCGGCGGCGATCGAGGCCGCGCCGAAGCCGAGACCGCCGGCGGTGGCGAAGGCGGCCAGGTAGATCGGTCGCGACGCGCGCGGGGCCAGCCCGATCGTCAGGTCGAAGGCGGCGATGCCGTGGCCGGCCCAGAGGAACGCGGCGAAGCCGGCGTCCACCGCGATGGGCCACAGGCGCTCCGGCGTGACGAAGAACCAGGTGAGCGGAACCGCCGCGATGCCGAACGAGCAGAAGATCAGCACGGGTCCCGCGCCGATACGATCCACCGCGTGGCCCCAGAACCGCGCCGAGAGGATGCGCACCACCGCGACGCCCACGCCGTGCGCGGCGACGACGAGGAAGCCGGTCTTGAGGTTCGTCAGCATGTGGTAGGCGAAGAAGCTGGCCGAGATGCCGACCGCCGCGTTCCACGCGAGCAGGTAGCCGAGGAACGGCCGCGCGCGCCGATCGCGCAGGGCGAGGCGCAGCGCCTGCCAGGCCGGGACGCTGGGCTCGGCGGCCGCGTGCGGCTCGTGCTGGCGGAGCATCAGGGACACGCTGGCCACGCCGGCCAGGCAGGCCGCGGCGGTGAGGCCGGACAGCGCGGCGCCGGTCCAGCCGAGCGGGGCCAGGCGGTCCAGCAGGATCGCAGCCCCGATCGACGTCAGCGTGCCCGCGATGCTGAGGAAGATCGTCCGGCGTCCGAAGAATCGCCCGCGCAGGCGCTCCGGCACGAGGTCGCCCATCCACGCCGCCCACGCGGTATTGCCGATGACGCTGGCGACCGTGCTGATCGCGACGATGGCCAGGAAGAGGTGGAGCTTGGTGGCCGGCGTCGCGTCGAGCGTCGGCAGGGCGAGCAGGGGCAGGAACGTCATGCGCGAGATGCCGACCGCCCACAGCGCGACCGCCTTGCGGCTGCGGGAGCTGGTGAACCACGCGGCGGGCAGGCTCGCGACCTGGGCGCCGAGCGGCAGCGCGCCCAGGAGGCCGATCAGCGCCGCGCTCGCGCCCAGGTAGAGCGCCCAGCCGGTGATGACCGCGCCGGTGGCGCACGCGCCGAAGACCTCGGCGAACGCGCCCTCGGCCACCGCCGCGTTGAGCGAGCGGCGCAGCGGGCGCCCCGGTGCCGCGAGCCGCCCGGGAGCGGCCGGAGCCGGACCCGGGGCCGGCGCGCCCGACAGCGCGGGGCTCGACCCGGGGAGTGACTCGCCCGGCTGGGGGATCGAGAAGGCGGAAGCGATGCGGGCCAGCGACGTGAGGACGACGGAAGCACGGAGCGACTTCACACGAGCAGAGAATGCACGTCTCAGGCCACGGATCCGCGTCGAATCCGGCGGCTGATTCGCTCGTGGATCCGCGTCGATCGCGTCATTCTGAGAAGGCCGGCGCCCGCGCGCCGCGACGCCGGCCGTCACTTCCACTGACACGGATCGGCGGCCGCCGGATGCGGTAGACTCCCGCCCATGCGTATCGGCGTCCTCATCCCGACCCGCGGCGCGGTGATGGAGTCGGCCCGGCGGCCGCCCGTGGAGACCTGCTGGACCATGGCCCGGCGGGCCGACCAGGCCGGCTACGACGCGGTCTGGGTCGGCGATAGCATCGTGGCGAAGCCGCGGCTCGACGCGGTGACGACGCTGGCCTATCTGGCCGGGATCACCACGCGCGTGCGTCTCGGCACGGCGGTCCTGTTGCCCGCGCTGCGCCACCCGGTGGTGCTGGCGCAGCAGATCGCCAACATCGATCAGATCTCTCAGGGGCGGCTCCTGCTCGGACTGGGGGTCGGCTGGAGCCTGCCGAGCGCCGAGCGCGAATGGGCCGCGTGCGGGGCCAACCACAAGGCGCGCGTGCGCCGGCTCGAGGAGCATATCGACATCTGGCGCCGGCTCTGGACCGGCGAGCCGGTGACGCATCAGGGCTCCGATCTGGACCTGGTGGATCACACGATCGGCCCGTTGCCGTGGCGGAGCGAGGGCCCGCCGATCCTGATCACCGCGGGCAACCGGGGCGAGCTGCTGCCCGCGCAGTTCGAGCGCTTCGGGCGGCTGGGCGACGGCATCATCACGACCTACGTGAACTTCGAGGAGATCCCGGTCATCCGCGAGCGGGCGCGGGAGGCGCTGGCGCGGCATGGGCGGCCTCGCGCGGACTTCCCGCTGGTCGTGTACACCACCGTGCGTCTGGACGACGACGTGGCCACCGCCCAGCGCGTGACCACGGACTTCCTGGCCACCTACTACGGCGGCGGCGTGCACGAGCGCGGCGCGATGGGGCTCGGCCCGGCGGCGGTGGTGCTCGACGTGATGGCTCGCTACGCGGCAGTCGGGGTGACCGACCTGTGCATCCGCTTCATCGGCAACGATCAGCTGGCGCAGCTGGAGCGCTTCACCCGCGAGGTGCTACCGCACGTCAAGTAACCCGCGGCGGCGTCACCCTCTCCCTCGGGGGGAAGGCGGCGGCGGTCACCCTCTGCCCCGGGGGAGACGGCGGCCGCAGTCACCCTTTCCCCTTCGGGGACAGGGCAGGGTGAGGGGGCGCGGCGCCCACTCGAGGAGGCAGGCATGACCGAATTTCCCAGGCTCACGTACGAGGCGCTGACGGTGGGCGAGCAGTTCGTGTCCGACACGCACCTGGTCACGCCGGAAGACATCGAGGCCTATGCCTTCGCGGTGGACGACCACCATCCCTGGTTCACCGAAGACTCGCCCTTCGGGGGCCCGGTCGCGCATCCGACCCTGATGGCCAACCAGGCGCTCCACCTGCGCCACAGCAAGTACATCGTGCACGCCGGGCTGCACGCCAGGATGGAGTTCAACTTCCTCGAGCCGATGCGGCCGGGCATGCGGGTGCGCTCGCGTGGGACCGTCGTCGACAAGTACGAGCGCCGCGGGCGGCAGTACATGGTCACCGAGTACGTCACCGAGGACGAGCACGGCACGCCGCTCGTGCGCGGGCAGTTCACCCAGATGCTGATCCCGGAGGGCACCCGTCATGCCGGTCGCTGATGCGGTCGGGGTCGGGCAGGAGCTGCCGTCGCTCGTGAAGGAGATGTCGCAGCGGCGGATCGACGTCTACTCGGGCGTGCGGCCGCGCTCGATCCACACCGACGAGGCGTGGGCGCACCAGAAGGGCTTCCGCACCACCCTGGCGCAGGGCATGATGTCGACCGCCTTCGCCTCCGAGATGATGACGCGGCTCCTGGGCGAAGGCTTCGTCCGGGGCGGCACGCTGTCGATGGCCTTCATCAAGCCGGTGTACGCGGGCGACCGCCTGACCGTGCGCGGCGTGGTGAAGGAGACGCGGCCCGAGGGCGGGCGCACGCGCGTCGTCGTCGAGGTGTGGTGCGAGAACCAGCACGGCGAGAAGACGGCGGTCGGCACCGCCTCGGGCCTGATCCCCGCGTAGGCTCCCTCTTCCCCCGGGGAGAGGGCAGGGTGAGGGGCGGTGCAAGATGAGGGGCGATTCTAGATCGCCAGCACGTTCCGCCCGACGGGCCGCCCCTCGCGCAGCGCGGTGAAGGCCTCTTCGATCGCGTCCAGCGCGATCACGCGGTCCACGATCGGCTTGATGCGGCCGCGGCCCACCAGCTCCATCGTCTCCTGCAGCTCCTGCTTGGTGTTGGCGCGCGAGCCGACGATCTCCAGCTCGTTGCGCACCAGCTCGTGCGGCATCACCGGCAGCGGCAGCCCGGGCGTGTAGCCGACGAAGACCAGCCGCCCGGCCCGCTTCACGCTCGCGTAGCTCGAGGGCAGGGTTTGCGGGCTCGCGACGAGCTCCAGCACCACGTCCACCCCCTGGCCGCCGGTCAGCCGGCGCACCGTGTCGTGGAAGGGCCCGCTGCGCGCGTCCACCAGCGCGTCGGCGCCGAGGCTCCGTGCCATCTCGAGGCGCGCGTCGTTGACGTCGATCGCGATCACCCAGCCGCCGGCCAGCTTGGCCATCTGGAGCGCGTGCAGGCCCACGCCGCCCACGCCGATCAGGGCCAGGGTGGTGCCCGGCCGTACCTGCGCGCGCCGGGTGATCGCGTGGTATGACGTCGCGACCGCGTCGCCCAGGATGCACGCCGACTCCAGCGAGACGTGGTCGGGCACCTTGCAGAGATTGACGCCGGGAGTCTTGACGTACTCCGCGAAGCCGCCGTCGATGCTGAAGCCGTGCTGCCGCACCTCGGGACAGAGGGTGTCACGGCCCACCCGGCAGAACTGGCAGCGGCCGCAGGTCACGTAGAAGTTCACGACCACGCGATCGCCCGGCGCGAAGCCGCGCACCTCGCTGCCGACCTCGGCGACCTCGCCCGCGATCTCGTGGCCCATGATCAGCGGGATCACGCCGAGCCCCATCCGTCCGCCGCGGATCTTCACGTCGGTCCCGCAGACGCCGACGTTGCGCACCCGGACCAGCGTCTCGTGCGGGCCGATCGCGGGGGTGGGGACGTCGCGGGCCACGAAGGGGCCGTCGAAGGTGTCCAGGACGAGGGCGCGCATGCTCGCGGGGTCCGCGGCGAGGATGTATCAGGCGAGGTGGTGCGGTCAAGGAGTAGGCTGGGGGCCATGGCGTGGGCGGTGACGACGGCGGCTCGGATGGAGGCGGCGGAGCGGGCGATCGGGCTGGCCGCGGCGCTGCTGGCCGAGGCGCGGGCCGGACAGACCGCCGAGGAGCGGGCGCGCGCCGAGCGCCTCGCGCGGCTCATGGACGACCCACGCGGCAAGGAGCTGACGATCGCGCTCACCGACCAGTGCTTCCGTAGCCGGCGCCCCGAGCGCATCGCCGACCAGCTCCACTACCTGCTCGAGCGTTATGGCGCGCCGCGTTTCATGGAGTGGTGGGAGCGCATCGGCCTCACGCTCGGCGCGCTCATGGGCCAGTACCTGCCGAGCCTCGTGGTGCCGCCGATCGTGGCGCGGCTCCGCCACGAGACCGAGGCGCTGATCCTGCCCGCCGAGGACGAGGACCTGCGCCGCTACCTGGCCGAGCGGCGCGCCGCGGGCATCCGGCTCAACTTGAACCAGCTGGGCGAGGCGATCCTGGGGGAAGCCGAGGCGGCGCGGCGGCTCCACGCCTACCTGGCGCTGCTGGCGCGCGACGACGTCGAGTACATCTCGGTGAAGATCTCGTCGGTGTCGAGCCAGATCGACCTGACCGCGTTCCGGCACACCGTGGACGTGGTGAAGGAGCGGCTGCGCGCGCTGTATCGCGAGGCGCTGCGCCATCGGTATCGGCATCCGGACGGCCGGGTGACGCCCAAGTTCGTCAACCTGGACATGGAGGAGTATCGCGACCTCGACATCACCGTCGCCGCCTTCCGCGAGGTGCTGGACGAGCCCGAGTTCCTGACGCTGCCCGCCGGCATCGTGCTGCAGGCGTATCTGCCCGAGTCGCACGGCGTGCAGCGGGCGCTGGTCGCGTGGGCCACCGCGCGGTGCGAGCGCGGCGGGGCACCCATCAAGCTGCGCGTCGTGAAGGGCGCGAACCTCGCGATGGAGCGCATCGAGGCCGATCTGCACGGCTGGCCGCAGGCGCCCTACACGACGAAGCGGGAGGTCGACGCGAACTTCAAGCGCATGATCGAGTACGGCTGCCGGCGCGAGCATGCCGCCGCGGTCCATGTCGGCATCGCCAGCCACAACCTGTTCGACGTGGCGTACGCCATGGTGCTGCGCGAAGCGGCCGGGGTCGAGGCCTGGACGGAGTTCGAGATGCTCGAGGGCATGGCCAACCACCAGGCGCGCGCGGTGCAGGCGCGGGCCGGCGGCCTGCTGCTCTACGCCCCCGTGGTGCGCGCCGAGGACTTCCACAGCGCCATCGCCTACCTCGTCCGCCGCCTCGACGAGAACACCGCGCCCGACAACTTCCTCCGCCACGTCTTCGGCCTCGAGCCCGGCTCCCCCGAATGGACCCTCGAGCGCGAGCGTTTCCTGGATGGGGTCAGGTCTTGCAATACGACATTTTCGGATGGCGGTGTGCTCTCGACGTCTCGAAATGTCGCGAGGCGAGGCCTGACCGTCACGACAAATGTCGTATTGCAAGACCTGACCCCGTTCGGTAATGCGCCGGATACGGACTGGCGGGTGGCGGAGAATCGCGAGGGGATGACGCGGGTGCGGGCGGACTGGCGGGAGCGGGCGGGGGAGATCGTGCCGCTACAGATTGCGGGTGAGGTGGTCGCGGGCGCGGGTGAGGTCGAAGGGCGCGATCGATCGCGGCCGGAGCGCGTGGCCTACCGGCACGCGCTGGCGGATCGGGCGCAGGTGGGACGCGCGCTCGATGCCGCGCGGGTGGCGCAGGCGGCGTGGGCGGCCCGGCCGGCCGCGGAGCGGCGCGGCCTGATCGACGGCGCCGCGGGCGTGCTGGCCCGGCGGCGGGGCGACCTCATCGGCGCGATGATCGTCGACTCGGCCAAGACGGTGACCGAGGCGGATCCCGAGGTCTCCGAGGCGATCGACTTCGCCCGCTACTACGCGCGCGCGCTCGGCGCGGGGGACACGGTGGACGGCTGCCGGATGGAGCCGCTCGGCGTGGTCCTGGTCGCGCCGCCGTGGAACTTCCCGCTCTCGATCCCGGCCGGCGGCGTGCTGGCCGCCCTGGCCGCCGGCAACGCGGTGCTACTCAAGCCCGCGCCCGAGGCGGTGCTGGTCGGCTGGCACCTCGCGACCGCGCTGTGGGAGGCCGGCATCCCGCGCGCGCTGCTGCAGTTCGTGCCGTGTCCCGACGACGACGTGGGCCGCGGCCTGGTGACCGACCCGCGCATCGACGGCGTGATCCTGACCGGCTCGGTGGAGACCGCGCGCCGCTTCCTCGAATGGCGGCCCGACCTGCGGCTCTTCGCGGAGACCAGCGGCAAGAACGCGATGATCGTCACCGCGCTGGCCGACCGCGACCAGGCGATTCGCGATCTGGTGCGCTCCGCCTTCGGCCACGATGGGCAGAAGTGCTCGGCCGCGAGCCTGGCGATCTGCGAGGCCGAGGTCTACGACGACGCCACGTTCCGCCGCCAGCTTCGTGACGCGGCCTCGAGCCTCGCGGTGGGCAGCGCGTGGGAGCCGGCGAGCCGCATCACCCCGCTCACCCAGCCGCCCGGCCGGGCGCTGACCCGCGCGCTCACGACCCTGGACGAGGATGAGGAGTGGCTGCTCGAGCCGCGCCGGCTCGACGGCGAGGCGCCGCTCTGGTCGCCGGGCATCAAGCTGGGCGTGCGCCGCGGCTCCTTCTTCCATCGCACCGAGTGCTTCGGCCCGGTGCTGGGCCTCATGCGGGCGACCGATCTCGACGACGCCATCATTCTGGCCAACGACCAGCCGTTCGGGCTGACGAGCGGGCTGCAGTCGCTCGACGATCGCGAGGTCGCCCGCTGGCTGGACCGGATCGAGGCCGGGAATCTCTACGTGAATCGCTCGATCACCGGCGCCGTCGTGGGCCGCCAACCCTTCGGCGGCTGGAAGGCGTCGTCGGTGGGCCCGGGCGCCAAGGCCGGCGGGCCGAATTACGTGCTGCAGCTCGGGCAGTGGCGACCGCACGCGCGGCCGTCCGAGAGCGCCCCGCTGTCGCCGGAGGTCGAGGCGCGGCTCGCGCGCGGTCTCGACGCCCTGGCCGACGAGGAATCGCGCGCGATGCTGCGGGCCAGCGCGGCCAGCTACGCGGCGGCCTGGCGCGATCACTTCGGGCGCGAGCACGAGCCGATTCCGCTGCTGGGCGAGCGCAATGTCTTCCGCTATCGCGCCTGCCGGCGCATCGTCGTGCGCGCCGAGATCGCGACGCCGGCGGGTCGGCTGGCGCTCGCGCAGGTCCTGGTCGCGGCGCGGACCTGCGGCGTGCCCGTCGAGATCAGCGTGGCCGGCGGTCGGCTCGATTCGTGGGTCGGGGGCGAGGATGATCCGACCGGAACGATCGAGAGCGAAGCCGAGCTGGCCACCCGCCTCGCCTCCGCGACGATCGAGCGGCTCCGCGCGCTGACGCCGCTGACATCGGCGACGCGGGCCGCCGCCCACGCCGCGAGCGTGACGGTGCGGGATGGGCCGGTGCTGGGCGCGGGCCGGCTCGAGCTGCGCGCCTATCTCCGGGAGCAGACGGTCTCCCGCGTCGTGCACCGCTACGGCACCGTGATGGAGCCCGCGGAGGGATCGTGGCCGCTCGCGTGACGGGCCCGCCGCGGCTCATCTCGCGCCTGCTCGATCCGGCGGTCTATCCGCATCCGGTGGGCCGCGTCGAGCTGATCGAGACCCACATCTCCTGGGTGCTCCTGGCCGGCGAGCGCGTGTACAAGATCAAGAAGCCGGTGAACCTCGG
The DNA here is from genome assembly GCA_035315345.1 of Candidatus Methylomirabilota bacterium. Lineage (NCBI taxonomy): Bacteria > Methylomirabilota (SeqCode) > Candidatus Methylomirabilota bacterium. The sequence goes on along the minus strand of DATFYA010000091.1, from coordinate 31,957 downwards.
CTTCCTCGACTTCACCACGCTGGCCCGCCGCCGCCGCTTCTGCCACGACGAGGTGCGGCTCAACCGGCGGCTCACCACCGACGTCTACCTCGACGTGATCACGGTCACCGGCAGTCCGTCGGTCCCGCGGCTCGGCGGCCCGGGGCGGGCGATCGAGGTCGCGGTGCTCATGCGTCGCCTGCCCGCCGAACGCATGCTCGACCAGCTGGTGGGCGAGAATGCCGCCCCGCCCGAGCTGCTCGAGGACATCGGCCGCATGGTCGCCCGCTTCCACGACGCCGCCGACACCGGCGGGGAGATCGACCGGCTCGGCGGCATCGAAACCATCCGCGGCAACTGGGAGGAGAACTTCGCCCAGACCGAGGCCCTGGAGTCGGACGTGCTGCCGGAGGAGATCCGCCGATCGGTGAAGGAGTACGTGAACGCGATGCTGAAGGGCGAGGCGGATCGCTTCGCCGCGCGCGTGGCGGCCGGCCGCAGCCGTGATTGCCACGGCGATCTGCAGGCGCAGCACGTCTGCTGCGTCGAGCCGCTACAGATCTTCGACTGCATCGAGTTCAACCATCGCTTCCGCTTCGGCGACGTCTCGAGCGAGATCGCGTTCCTGGCCATGGACCTCGAGCGGCTGGGGCGCCCGGATCTGGCTACCCGCTTTCTCAACGCCTATCTCGACGAGAGCGGCGACTACGAAGCGGTGCCGTTGCTCGATTTCTACCGCGCCTATCGGGCGTGGGTGCGCGCCAAGGTGTTGAGCTTCCATGGCCCCGAGCAGGCGGCGGAGGCGCGGGCGCGGTTCGAGCTGGCCGGACGCTTCGTGCGGCCGCACCGTGACGTGCGCCTGATGCTGACCACCGGCGTGATGGGCAGCGGCAAGAGCACGGTGGCGCGCCGGACCGCCGCGCGCATCGGCGCGATCGTCGTCCGGACCGACGCGGTCCGGAAGCGGCTGGCCGGCGTGCCGCTCCGCGAGCGCGTCGACGCCGGCTTCGGCGAGGGCGTCTACGGCGCGGCGATGAGCCAGCGGACGTACCGAGAGGCCGGGCGGCTGGGGGAGCTCCTGCTCCGGGCGGGCTGGCCGGTGATCCTCGACGGCAGCTTCTCCCGCGCCGCCGAGCGCGACGAGGCTCGCGCGGTGGCCGAGCATCTCGGCGTGCCCACCGCGGTGCTCTGGTGCGACGCGCCCGAGGCGGTGCTCGCCGAGCGCCTCCGGCAGCGAGGGCGGGCCGGCGGCGAGGTCTCGGACGGCCGCGAGGAGCTACTGGCCGAGCACCGCGCCCGCTACGAGTCGCCGGAGGGCGAGCCGAACGTGATCCGCCTCGACACGACCGGTGACGCCGACCCCGAGAATGGCTTGCCAGATCCTGAATAATATCACTCGTTGGCTCGTCTCATGCATGTGGACCGACGCGAAGCCGCGGACGACATCGAGCAACAACTCCGGGAGCGCTGGATGTGTCCACGCTGCAGCAATTCTACCTATCGGGTCCTACTGCGCCTGCATGAGTATCTGTGCTGGGTCCGTCACCCGCACCTGATGAACTAGCGCGTGGGCAGGACCAGCTCGCGCGCCACCCCGCGCAGGTCCATCTCGTACTCGAGCCCCTGGATGGGCGGCCGGCTCGGATACCAGCGCACGCCGTGGATCGCCGCAGGGCCTGCGGGTCGGAGAATCTCGCCGGCGAGGAATTCGTGGATGGGGTGCGCGGTGTAGATGTCGATCGCGGTGACGCGGCTCCAGTCTCCGCCCAGCGTGCGCAGTCGCTCCTGCATCGTGGCCATCACGAAGCGCGCCTTCTCCCGCATCGCCCCCGGTGAGGTGTCGCCGTGGCGGATGATGCCCTCGGGTCCCTGCGCGCGGTCGGCCAGCTCGCCCGCCCCGGCGACGATGAAGGTCGGGGCGGGGGTGTGGCCGGAGACCGTGTAGGCGAACGCGTAGAGCGACGGCTCGGCGGGGGCCGCGGCGACCGGGCACACGTTGGTGCGGGGGATCGGGTTGTCGTCGCCGACCAGGATCTTCCACTCGGCCAGGAGCGCGCGGTAGCCGTCGTTGAACTGCCCGAAGCCGTCGAAGGTGAACGGCGTCGGGCTCCGCAGCTCGATACCGCAGAGCGCCGTGCGCGGGCGCCGCTGCTCGGTGAGGTGCCGATCGATCCGGGCGAACCCGTCGCGCCAGGGCACGGGGGACGCCAGGGTGACGTGGACGATCTCGTGGCCGTCCACGGCCACCGTGCCGCAGGAGAACGCGCTGATGCCGGGCATGTAGCGGTAGCCGCCGGTCGGATGGTCGCGGAGCATGGCGACCATCTTACCTTCTTCCCTCGTGGCTCCTCCAGCCCTCGAGGGATGGACGGAGCGCTCGAGCCGCCCACGTCTTGACCTCCTCGGGGACCGGCTGCTAGGCTGCGGCCCGGATCGCAGCCGCCGGCATCCTCCTCAAAGGAGATGAGCATGATGCGACCGCTCGTGCGGATCTCTCTGATCGTCGCGCTGGCCCTGGTGGTCATGGCGGGAGGCTCGGCCCGCGCCGACGACCCGTATCCCACGCGGCCGGTCACCATCGTCGTCGCGTTCCCGCCGGGCGGCGTCGCCGACAACACCGCGCGGCCGGTGGCCGCTGCACTCGAGCGCATCCTGAAGCAGCCGGTGACGGTGCTGAACAAGTCCGGGGCCGCCGGCGCGGTCGGCTACCAGACCGCGGCCACCGCCAAGCCCGACGGCTACACCGCGCTGATGGCGCTGGTCAGCGTCTCGGTGCTGCCCGAGGTGGACAAGCTCTTCGGCCGGCCGCAGAACTACACCCGCGAGCAGTTCACCGGCATCGCCCGCATCAACGCCGATCCCTCGATGCTGGTGGTGCGGGCCGACACGCCCTGGAAGACGTTGAAAGACCTGGTCGACGACGCCAAGCAGCGGCCGAACGAGATCGTCTTCACGTCGTCCGGCCTCTACGGCACCGCGCACATCCCGATGGAGATGTTCATGCTCGCCTCGGGCATCAAGCTGCGCCACTTGCCGACCACCGGCGGTGGCCCGATGATGAACGCGATCCTGGGCGGCCACGCCCAGGCCGTGATGACGCCGGTGAGCCTGGCCGCCGCGCACGTGAAGGCGGGCAAGCTGCGCCTGCTCGCGCAGACCGGCACCGGGCCGGTGGCCGCGTACCCCGAGGTGCCCACGTTCAAGTCGCAGGGCTACGACGTGGAGTACACTGCGTGGGCCGGGCTGGTGGTGCCGAAGGACACGCCGCCGGGCGTGATCAAGATCCTGCGCGAGGCCACCCGGCAGGCGGTGAAGGAGCCCGAGGTCATCACCTCGCACGCGAAGCTCGAGACCCCCATCGCCTACATGGACGCCGACGAGTTCAATCCGTGGTGGGCCAAGGACGCGGCGCGCCTGGCCCAGGTGGTGAAGCAGATCGGCAAGGTCGAGTGATCCGGGCAGGGGCGCGCGCCGCGCGATGACGATCGATCGCGTCGCGGGCCTGGCCCTCGTCCTGGTCGGCCTGGTGGCCGTCGAGGAGAGCCGCGCCTTTCCGTTCGGTACGCTGCATCGGCCCGGCCCCGCCTTCATGCCGATGCTGCTGGCCGGCCTCCTGATCGGGCTCGGGGGCGTGGTGTTCCTGATGGGCGGCCGCGCCCGGCGCCTCGCCGAGGTCGGCTGGCACGAGTGGCGGCACGCGATGGCCATCTTCGGGGCGTGCGCCTTCGCGGCATGGGGCCTCGAGCGAATCGGGTACCGGATCACCATCGCGGTGGTGGTGGCCTTCCTGCTGCTCGTGGTCGAGCGCAAGGGCCTCGCGTTCAGCCTCGCGCTCACCGCGGTCATGGCCTGGGGCTCGTTCTTCCTGTTCGACACGCTCCTCCGTGTGCCGCTGCCCCGCGGTCCCTTCGGCATCTGAGCCGTGCTCGAGACGCTGCAGAACCTGGGCCTGGGCTTCCAGGTCGCGCTCGCCCCCGGCGTGCTCTGGTACGGCTTCATCGGCTGCCTGGTCGGGACGCTGGTCGGCGTGCTGCCCGGGGTGGGGCCGCTGGCCGGCATCAGCCTGCTGCTGCCCGCCACCTACGGGCTCGACGCGACGCGCGCGCTGGTCATGCTGGCCGGCATCTACTACGGAGCCATGTACGGCGGCTCCACCACCTCGATCCTCATGCGCATCCCGGGCGAGGCGGCCTCGGTGATGACGTGCATCGACGGGTACGCGATGGCCCGCAAGGGGCGCGCGGGGCCGGCGTTGACCATCGCGGCGGTCGGCTCCTACGTGGCGGGCACGGTGAGCGTGATCGCCCTGATGTTCCTGGCCCCGCCGCTGGCCTCCTTCGCGCTGCGCTTCGGGCCGCCGGAGTACTTCTCGCTGCTGCTGCTCGGGCTCCTCGTGCTCGCCTACATGAACTCGGGCTCGATGGTGAAGGGCCTGGCCATGGCCGCGCTCGGGCTGCTGCTCGGCATGATCGGCATCGACCAGATGTCGAGCTACTTCCGCTTCGCCTACGGCATCACCGAGCTGGGCGACGGCATCGGCGTCGTGCCGGTGGCGGTGGGCTTGTTCGGCCTGGCGGAGATTCTCTTGACCGCCGGGCAACCGAACCCGCCAGCAGTCATCCGCCCGAAGCTGCGCGACCTGCTGCCCTCGCGCGAGGAGTGGCGCGCGGCGCACCTGCCGATCTGGCGCGGCACCGGCATCGGCTTCTTCATCGGCATCATCCCCGGCTCGGCCCACGTCATCTCCACGTTCGTGTCCTACGCGATCGAGCGGAAGCTCTCGACGCGGCCCGAGCAGTTCGGCCAGGGGGCGGTGGCCGGGGTGGCGGGGCCCGAGTCGGCCAACAACGCGGCCACCTCGGGCGCCTTCGTGCCCATGCTGGCCCTCGGCGTGCCCGGCGTGCCGGTGGCCGCGCTGCTCCTGGCCGCGATGATGGTGCACGGGGTGACGCCGGGGCCGTTGCTGATCCAGCAGGACCCGCGGCTCTTCTGGGGCTTCATCGCCTCGATGTACGTGGGCAACGTCATCCTGCTGATCCTGAACCTGCCGCTGGTCGGGCTCTTCGTAAACCTGCTGCGCGTGCCGTACCCGCTGATGTACCCGATCATCCTCGTGTGCTCGATCCTCGGCGTCTACGCGGTGAACAGCAGCGCGGTGGACGTGTGGATCATGCTGGGCACCGGCGTGCTGGGCTACGTATTGCGCAAGCTCGACTTCGAGACCGCGCCGATCGTGCTGGGGCTCGTGCTGGCCCCGATGATGGAGCTGTCGCTACGCCAGTCGCTGGCCATGTCGGCCGGCAACTACACGGTGTTCGTGACGCGCCCGATCTCGGCGACGCTGCTGGCGGTGGGCGTGCTGCTCGTCGTCCTCGCCCTGCGCCCGCTCATCTCCCGCACCCTGGACTGGCGGGCCCGTCTCGCCGCCGAAACCGAAACCTGATCGGGGGTCAGGTCTTGCATTACGACATTTTCTGGTCGCCGCCGGGTCGGTGAGCGCTAGAAATGTCGTAATGCAAGACCTGACCCCGGAGCGCGTATGGCTGAGCATGCGGGGGTGGTGAGGCGGCGGGAGGACCCGCGGCTGGTGACCGGGATGGGGCAGTTCGTGGACGATCTGCGGGTGGTCGGGTGCCTGCACGCGGCGATGCTGCGCAGCCCGCACGCGCATGCGCGGGTCGTCGCGATCGACGTGGCGGCGGCGCGGCGGGCCCCCGGCGTGGCCGGCGTGTTCGTGGCCGACGACCTCGGGGCGGCGGGCGATCCCATGCCGATCTACGCGCCGCACCCCGCGCTGCCCGTGCCCTGCAAGATCCGCCCGCTCGCCCGCGACCGGGTGCGCTTCGTGGGCGAGCCGGTGGCGGTGGTCATCGCCGACGACGTGTACCGCGCCTACGACGCGCTCGACCTGATCCGCGTCGAGTACGACCCGCTGCCCGCGCTGGTGGATGTGGAGGCCGCGCTCGCCCCGGGCGCGCCGATCCTGCACGAGGCGATCGGCAGCAACGTGGTGGCGGAGTGGCGCCAGCAGGTGGGCGACGTGGACGCGGCGCTGCGCGGGGCGGCGATCACAGTGCGCACCCGCATCCGGCTGGCCCGCGGCGGCGCCCATCCGCTCGAGCCACGCGCCCTCATCGCGGAATGGAGCGGTGATCGCCTGACCGTCCGCGGCGCCGTCCAGATGGTGCATCGCCACCGCGCCGTGTTCGCGGGCCAGCTGGGCCTGCCCGAGGAGTCGGTGCGGGTGATCGCCCCGCCCGACGTCGGCGGCGGCTTCGGCACCAAGGGCATGTACTACCCCGAGTACCTCGTGGTGGCCGAGCTCGCGCGCCGCCTGGGCCGGCCGATCAAGTGGATCGAGACGCGGCGCGAGCACACCCTGGTGGCCTGCGTGGAGCGCGACCAGGTCCACGACGTGGAGATCGCGGCCACCCGCGACGGACGCCTGCTCGCCCTGCGCGACGACTTCCTCCACGAGATGGGCGCCTACACGATCTCCGGCCTGAACCTGCCACAGAACGCGATGATCCATTCGGTCGGCTCGTACGTGATCCCGAATCTCGACCTGCGCTTCCGCGGCGTGGTCACCACCACCACGCCGGTCGGCGCCTACCGCGGCGCTGGGCGGCCGTACGGCACCGGGGTGATCGAGCGGGCGATGGATGCGCTGGCCCGGGCGCTCCGGATGGATCCGGTCGAGCTGCGTCGCCGGAACCTGATCCCGCCGGACCGGCACCCCTACGCGACCGGCCTCACCACCGCGGGTCGCGGCCCGGTGGACTACGACAGCGGCGACTATCCCCGCTGCATGGCCCTGGCCCTCGAGGCCCTGGATCACGCGGCGGCGCGGCGCGAGCAGGCGCGGCTACGGGCGCAGGGCCGCTACCTCGGCGTCGGCGTGGTCAACTACGTCGAGGCCACCGCCACCGTGCCCAACGAGAGCGCGGTGGTGCGCGTCGGTGCCGACGGCACGGTGACCGTCATCAGCGGTGCGGCGCCGCAGGGGCAGGGGCACGCCACGATGTTCGCGCGGCTCGTGGGGCGTCAGCTCGGCGTCGATCCCGACGCGATCGAGGTGCTGACCGGCGACACCGCGTTGGTCGCCACCGGCGGCGGCACCTACGGCAGCCGGACCGCGGCCATCGGCGGCAGCGCGGCGCTGCTCGCCTCGCGTGCGGTGCTCGAGCGAGCCCGCCGCGTCGCCGCGCACCTGCTCGAGGCGGCCCCGGCGGACGTGGTCGTCGCCGAGGGCACGTTCTCGGTGCGCGGGCTGCCCAGTCGCGCGCTGACCTGGGCCGACGTGGCCGCGGCCGCCCATGCCGGTGGGGTGCCCGGCGAGGCGGCCGGCCTCGAGGACACGCAGGTCTTCGCGGTCTCGCAGTCGAGCTTCGCCAACGGCACCCACGCGGTGGTGCTGGAGGTGGATCCCGACACCGGCGCGGTGTCGATCCTGCGCTGGATCGTGGCGCACGACTGCGGCCACGTGCTGGAGCCGGGCATCGTGGACGGGCAGATCCACGGCGCGGTGGTGCAGGGGCTGCCCGACGCGCTCAACGTGCAGCTGGCCTACGACGAGGGCGGCCAGCGCCTGACCGCGACGCTGATGGACTACGTGCTGGCCACCGCGGCCGACGCGCCGCCGGTCTTCGAGCTGCGTCATCTGGAGTCGCCCACGCCGTTGAACCCGCTCGGGGCGAAGGGCGCCGGCGAAGGCGGCATCATGCCGGTGCACCCGCTGATCGCCCAGGCCATCGAGGACGCGCTGGCCCCGTTCGGCTGCGATCCCATCGAGCGGGTGCCGGTGACGCGCGCGGACATCCACGCCCTGGTGGCGGCGGCGCGGCAACGGAGTCGAGGCTAGAGGCGAGCTGGACGGAACCCGATCGAGCTACTTCGTCTCGGCCGCTGGTTCTGGGAAGTCGTCCTGCAGGGTTGCGCTGTTGGACGGGTTGAGGTCGAGCACCTTCACCTCGCTGGCCTTGAGCTCGACCCGCATGCGCCAAGTCGGCGTGCCGGCCACCCGGTTGGTGAGCTTGTAAGGGCCGGGGACGACATCGGGGAACTTGAAGGCACCGTTCTCGTCGGTCCTCAGATTGTAGCGTTCCCGTTGGGTCGGACTGTTCGGCTGCCCAACCAGGAAGAGCTGCTCCCGGCGCATCGGCTGTGGCGGTTTCCCGTTCTCCGCGAACACGGCCCGCCCCTCGAGGCTGGCGTTGCCCGGGGTGCGCTCCTTCTCCGGCCGATCCTGAATTGCCGCGGCATAGGTCACCAGGGGAAGGGCCCCGGCCCGACTGAGCCAGCGTCGAGATGCCTCTACCTCCGCTGCGTTCGGAGGCCCATACTGAAAGACCCACCTGAATTCCCGGATCGCGTCATCCCGCTGATCCAGGTAGGTGCTGGTCACGGCCAGCCCGTAGTGGAGTGCCATGTTGCCGGGCTCCTCGCCGAGCGCCTCTCGGTACAGCCGGGCCGCGTCGGCATGGCGACCCTCCGCGAGGGCCTGTGCCGCCAGCCCCGCCGTATCTTTGGCGGAGCTCGGCCGGGACGGCGGTGATGGAGACTGGCACCCGACGACCACCGCAAGAAGGACGAGCAGCGCGCAAGCGTTCGATCGGCTCATCTCAGGATCCAGCGACTTCCTTGTAGGTCCCGGGCGCGATGCTGAAGCCCTGGGGCAACTGTCCGCCCGGGTTCGAGGCATAGTTGCAGTTGTAGTTGACCTGCGCATTGCCGCCGGTATTCGTATCGATCGTTGTTGACGAGATGTCGCGGACGTTCTGGCTGAATACCGCGCCATCGATGTGGCCGTTGCCGGTACCCGTATAGGTCAGATCGTTCACCACGTAGACCAACCCGCGCAGCTCGACGTCCCCGGAGATCGACAGCCCGCCCGCGACGACGATCATTCCGCTGAATATGCCGCTGGCGTCCGCGGCGAAACCGCCGTGGATGTCGACGCTGGCAAAATCCGATGTCGCCGTGCAGCCGGCGCAGGCGGATCCGTCGGCGTTGTAATCGATGTTGTTGCCGGACACCGTGTCGATGAAGATGATACCGTTTGGCATCTTGTTGCCCGAGTTGAAGGTCAGACCCTGGACTCCCGCGCCCGAATAGTAGGTCCCGTTCTTCTTTGCATACGCCTTGAGAGTGTTCAGGTCCGCATTCTTGAGTATGTACGGGTCAAACGCGGTACCTGGTACGTCCGTCCGCTTGTCGGCGACCCCGCCGCCCATCCCGCTCAGCGTCTGGTTCTTGGTGTTGTTCCCGTCCGCTCCGTAGATCTCCGCCGAGCCCCCGGTATCCGTGGAATTCGCGCTCCACGTTCCGTCCTTGTTCCCGCAGCTGGTATCGCTGCGGGAGTCGATGTTCACGTTGCCGCCGGCATTGATCTGGCCCGCGACCGTCAGCGCTGCCGGCGGGGGAGATACTTTGAACAGGAACTTGGACACCGTCACCTGGATCTTCTGGTGGGCTTTGGCCGTGCTCCCCGTGTTCGTGGGCACCCAGCCGACGGCCACGATGGTCCGCTCGTTCGTCGCGGCTCCCGGGGTGACCGTCACGAACGCCAGGCCGATCTGCGTCCCACCGCTGTTGAGGATCGGGATCCCGGCGCTGCCGTCATATGGGGCCGGGGCCGTCCCCGGGAACGGGTCGGGGATCCCGTTGAAATCCGTCGGATTGTTGAGGGCCCAAATGGCGCGCTCCACGCCGGATTCGGCCACGGCTCGGGCCTGAGCGACCATTTTCTGGTTTGTGGCGATGACCGGCTCGGAGGCCGCCAGCAGGGCGAACGCGATCACGAGCGTGGAGAGAACGAGCAAGGCCAACAGTGACATCGGGAGCGCGATCCCACGCTCGTCTCGGAGGAGCTTCAGAGTCCTACTGTAGATAGGCACGCCTGCTCTCCTTGTGCTACGGGATGTTTCTCAGTTGCACCAGCGACTCCATGATGGCACGCTGGTTTCCCGGTGAAGCGGTACCTACCTGGTCCTCGGTACCCGTCACGAGCTGGATCCGGATCAACTTCACGCTGCTCGGCGCCGTCGTGCTGGTGCCGGTATTGGTGGCTCCATTCCACGCGGAGAAGTAGGTCATGCTCAGCGTCTGGACGCCTCCGATGAGCGGTGTAGTCGTGCCGGCCACCGTACGATTCAGAGTGGTGCCCGAGAGTTGGTACTGCTTGGTCACGCCATCTGCGTCCTGGAAGGTCAGATTCGTGGCGCTGGGGATCGCGGTGACGGATTTTGCCGATCGAAGCTCCCGAACCATGAGCTCGAGGGCGGACCGGTTGTTCTGCTGGACCTCGACCCGGTGGGCGCCGAACAGATAGGCTTCCTGCCCCCGCTGCTGCACCAGCACGACGCCGGCCAAAATCAATCCGAGGACGGCCGTCACCACAAGCAGCTCGGTCAGCGTGAACCCCCGTTCGTCCCTGAGCATGGCCCGCACGGGGATCATCTCTGGGCGATCTGCATGGTCACGCTGACCGGCCGTGTCCCGGAGACCGCATTCGACCCGGTGGCGCTGAGCGGCGTGTACGCGACGGTCACCGTGACCGTTCGCACCCCGGTGGCGCTCATGATCCCCGCGGCCGTGCAGGTCGGAGTCGTGGCTACACCTGTGATGCGCACCTGTCTCGAGTAGCGAGTGTAGGGCGCCGCGACCGGGTTCTCATCGGCGAAGGTCACGACCGCGGCCGGATCCTTCGGGGCGACCGTCGAGGAGGCCGAGACGCCGACCTTGTCGATGACCGTAGCCGCACCGGGGATGACCAGGCCGGTCGCAGGGTCTACCTGACACGTAGCACTCCACTGGGTGTTGCGTACTTGCTCGAGCCGTTGGTTCGCCAGGAAGGTCGCGGTCGAAGTCTGGCTTCCGTCCGCGGTCGCGTAGGTGGAGATGGGGATCGCCGAGAGCAGCGCCAGGAGGCCGATGGTGATGATCGGCAGCGCGACCAGCACCTCGGCCAGCGTCATACCGCGTTGATCTGAGACGAGCCGTCCCATTGTTGTATCTCCTGTTACGGGATCGTGACCCGACCGGACGCCGCCACTGACACCGTGAGGGTGGCACCGGTCTCGATATTGGTGAGTGTGAAGGTGGCCGCCGGTAGTGCCGACCCGACATAGTTGAAGATCGGCGAGTTCGCGGCGGAGGGACCCGCCACGGAGATGCGCGGCGGCAGGTTGATGTTGCCGGCAGCGTCTGTACCAGCTCCAACCCAGGCGGTACCCGTGGTGCAATTGTTGCGGACATACATCATCTGCGTTGGACTCGAGACCTTGACGCACAGGTTGTCGTTTTCCTTGATGGCTATTTCGCGCGCCTGGTTGATCAGGGCCGCGAACTGCTGGGCACCCGACTTCAGAGTGGCGGCTTGGTAGTACCTCAAGAACGACGGCATGGCCATGATCGACAGGATGCCGATCACCGCGATCAGCACGATCAGTTCGGCGAGAGTGAACCCGGGATCTGCCCGGCGGGTCGCGAGCGGATCCGGCGAGATATCTTGTTCAGTTTGCATCGCTTTCTCGCGATGGGTTGCAAGTCGAGTGCCTGGTTAGTTCGGGACAAAACTCCAGTTTCTGAGAGCGGTTGACGGCCAGCGCCCGCACGGCTCAATGGCTGAAATGACAAAGGCCGTCACCCGTGCGACAGGAGCTGGTCCGCGGGTCAACCTAGTCGAGGCGGATGAGTTGCGGTCACACGCGCGCCGACATCCACCCGGAGGTGGCCGTCGCGCGCGCGAGGGATCAGCTGCCCGACACCTCCCGGTAGCTGCCGGGCTGCACGGTGAAGGTCTGAGGCATCTGCCCGCCCGGATTCGACGCGTGGCCGCAGTTGAAGTTGATGCTGGTGCTGGCGGCGGCGGGGTCGACGGTCGTGGCCGAGGCGTTGCGGATGTTCTGGGTGATCACCGCGCCGTCGATCTGTCCGCTTCCGCCGACCGCGAGCGCGAGCGTGCCGACCGCGTAGACGATCCCGCGCATTTGGAGGCTGCCGGAGATGTTGAGATTCCCCGCCACCACGATCATGCCGCTGAAGACGCCGCTCGGGTCGCCCTCCGCGTTGCCCTGGATCGTGATGTTGGCGAAGTCCCCCGGCGACGTGGTGTTGGGGCCGTTCTTGTCGATGTTGTCGCCGCTGACCGTGTCCACGAAGATGATGCCGTTGGGCAGCTTGTTGCCGGAGTTGAAGGTGAGGGTCTGCACGGCGGTGCCGCTCCAGTACGTGCCGTTGGCCTTGGCCATCGCCTTCAGACCGTCGAGGTCCCCGGACTTGAGCACGAACGGGCTGAACGCGGAGTCCGCGACCAGCTGCTTGACGTCGGTGACCCCGGGGCCCACCGACTGGTTCGGGGTGCCGTTGCCGTCGGCGCCGTAGACGTCGGCCGGGCCGTTGACCGCGGTGGCCCCGGTGCTCCACGTCCCGTCGCGGGCGCCGCAGGTCAGGTCGCCGCGGGCGTCGACGTTCACGTGGCCGTCCACGTTCATGGCCCCGCGCGTGAGGAGCGCGGCCGGCGGCGGCGCGCTCTTGAAGAGGAACTGGTACACGGTGGCTTGGATCTTCTGGCGGGCCGTCGAGCTACCCGTGGTCGAGGGCGCCCAGCCGACCGCGATCACGCTGCGCTCGTTCGCGTTGAGCCCGTTGGCGGGTGTTGGCCCCATTATAGTCACGAACACGGCGCCGACGTAGACGCCGTTGACGTTCAGCGGGATCGCGGCGCTGCCGTCGTAGGGGGCGGGCGCGGGTCCCACCAGGGGATTCGGCACGCCCTTGGGATCGGTCGGATTGTTGAGCGCCCAGATCGCCCGCTCGATGCCGGATTCGGCCAGCGCGCGGGCCTGCGCCACCAGCTTCTGGTTGGTGGCGATGAGCGGCTCTGAGGTGGCCAGCAGCACGAACGAGATGACCAGGGTGGCGAGGATCAGCAGCGCGAGCAGCGCCATCGGCAGGGCGATGCCGCGCTCGTCATGCGCGAGTCGCGACGGTGCGCGCATCAGCCACGGCACCGCTGGCCTCTCACGGAACATTGCGCAGCCGAACGAGCGATTCCATCGCGATGCGCTGGTCGCCGGGCGAGCCCGGACCCACCTGATCCTCCGTGCCGGTCACTAACTGCAGGCGCACCAGCTTCACGGCCCCGGGCACCGTGGTGGCGGTGCCGCTATTGGTGCTGCCGTCCCACGCGGAGTAACACGTCATGGCCAGGGTCTGCACGCCGCCGACCAACGGGGAGGTGTCTCCGCCGAAGGTTCGATTGAGGGTGGCGCCGGTCAGCTGGTAGCGGACGGGCGCGCCACTGCCGTCGACGAACGTGAGGTCGGTCGTGCCGCCCACCGCGGTCACCGAGAGCGCGGATCGCAGCTCCCGTGACATCAGCTCGAGCGCGGCGCGCCCGTTCTGCTGGGCCTCGATGCGGTGCGAGCCGAAGAGATACGCCTGCTGCCCCTGGTGCTGCACCAGGATGACGCCGCCCAGGATCACCGCGAGCACGGTGGTGACCATGAGCATCTCGGTCATGGTGAATCCGCGCTGATCGGCGAGCACGGCCGGCCAGGCCCGCCGGCGGGACCGGCTCATCGCTGCGCGACCAGCATCGTGACCATCACCGACCGCGGCGCGGCGGCATCCTTGCCGGTCGCGCTGAGCGGCGCGTACGTCACGGTCACGGTGACCAGCCGCATGCCGGAGCTGGTGACGCCGCCGCAGCCGCCGCCCACCCCGCAGTCGGTGACGCGGACCTGCCGACGGTATCCCGCGTAGGAGCCCACCGGATTCTCGTCCGCGAACGTGACCGTCCCCCCGACCTGCGGCGGCGCGGAGGGCGAGGCGGAGATGCCGAGCTGATCGACGGCGGGAATCGCGGACCACTGCGCGTTGCGCACCTGCTCGAGCCGCTGGCCGGCCAGGAAGGTGGCGGTCGACGTCTGCTTGCCCTCCTGCGTGGCGAACGTGGAGAGCGGGATGGCCGCGAGCAGGGCCAGCAGCCCGATGGTGATGATGGGCAAGGCCACGAGCACCTCGGCCAGGGTCATGCCGGGGGAGCCGACGACGACACGCCGCGGGGCGGCTCTCATGGCGCTCACGGGATCGTGACCCGCCCCGAGAGCGACACCGACACGGTGAGGGTCGCGCTCGTCTGCGGGTTGGTGATCGTATAGGTGGCGGCCGGCAGGGCGGCGCCGACGTAGTTGAAGACCGGATTCGCGGTGGTGGTCACGGTGACGCCCTCCGGGAGCGGCACGTTACCGGCCGGATCCGTCCCGGCCCCGATCCACACGCTGCCGGAGCAGCCGCCCAGCGTGTAGCTCATGGTGGTGGGGCTCGGAAGCTTGACGCACACGTTGTCGTTCACCCGCAGCGCGAGCTCGCGCGCCACGTTGATCATCGTGACGATCTGCTGGGCGCCCGACTTCAGGACCGCGCTCTGGCGATAGCTGAGGTAAGCGGGGATGGCCATGGCGACCAGCAGGCCCAGCACGGTGAGGGTCACGGTCATCTCGATGAGCGTGAATCCCCGCTGGCGGTAGCGCCCCTCCGGATCGGTCGTCGCAGTCGTTCGCAAAAGACATGCCATAGAACGCCGGGCGAGCCACGGCAGCAGGACGGCACCCCGGTCTCTTCGTTGCTACTACCAAGACCCCCCCCTGTCAACGTTCGCGGGATGGCGCCGGGCCCGGCCCGCGCGGGCGTCTGCTGCATCGCGTCGTGGCGCGCGAGGCACTGCCGAGGCTCAGCGAGTGAGCAGGACAACGCCCAGCACGATCAACATCGCGCCCAGGATCACCCGCCAGTTCAGGCGGTTGGACTCGCTGGGGAAGAGGTAGGCGATCAGCAGGACGAAGAGGGGGGCGCTGCCGGCCAGGGGGATGACCACGCTGACGTCGCCCCCGCCGAGGGCCAGCAGCACCAGGAAGACGCCGGTATTCTCCGCGATGCCGCCGGCCACGAACCAGAGCAGGCTCCGGCGCTCACAGCGCAGCGAGCCCAGGTTCCCGGAAGCGGCCACGAAGCTGGTCGAGGCGAGCAGCGCCGCGGTGACGTTGATGGCCGCGTCGAAGAGGGGCCCGGCGGTGCTGAGCCCGAGCTTGCGCACGATCGCGACCGTGCCGAAGCAGGAGGCCGCGATGAAGGGATACACGAGGTGGCGGGGGCGGAAGCCCACATAGCGCCCGCTCAGCGAGAGCAGGATCGTGCCGACCACGATCACGAGGGTGCCCCCCAGGATGGGCGGCGTCACGTGCTCGCCCAGCAGCACGATGGCCAGCCCCGTCGCCACCAGGGGCGCGAGGTTGTTGACCGCCGCGGCCACCGGCGCGCCCACCTTCTGGATGGCGAGCACGCGGAAGAGCCGACCGCCCGCGGTGCCGACCACGCCCGAGAATACGAAGTAGGGCACCGCGCGCCAGGTGTAGGCCTGCCAGGGCACGAGGATCAGCGTCGCGGTCCAGGCCGCGATGGCGCCCACGACCACGTTGATCCAGGCGCCCGCGTAGAAGTTCGAGCGCTGCAGCCCGCGCTGGATCAGGAAGGTGGCCATGGCCGCGCACAGAGCGCTGCCCAGCGCCAGGACCTGCGGCGGCACGGTCAACGCGGATCAGCCGACCTCGGCGCGAATACGGGCGTGCAGGCGGTCGAGCTGCTCGGTGATCGCCGCCACCGAGCGCGCGCCCGCCTGGAAGATCGCGGTGGCGTTGAGCGCGACCCATTCGAAGCCCATCGCCTTCAGCGCGGCCACGCGGGCCACCACCGCGTCGTGGTCGGCGTAGAAGGTCTTGCCGGCGGCGTCGCGGGGCGGGGGGGCCACCATGCTCTGCAGCCCGATGACGCCCGGATCGCGCCCGGCCTGCTCGGCGTGACGGCGGATGGCCGCGATGGATTCGCGCGCGCTCGCCGGGTCGGTCACCCGGGACGCGAGCCAGCCGTCGCCGAGGCGGCCGACGCGACGGTAGGCCGCCTCCGAGTTGCCGCCGATCCAGATCGGCAGTCGCGCGCCCTGGGGCGGCTTCGGCTCCATGGCCATGGCGACGGTGCGGTAGTGCGGGCCGGCCGTGGTCACCTCGGCGTCGGTCCAGTAGGCGCGCAGCAGCCGGATCGCGTCGTCCATCCGCGCGCCGCGGGTGCGGAAGCTCTCGCCGAGGGCCTCGTATTCCGACTCCTGCCAGCCGACGCCGACCCCGAGCCGGATCCGCCCGCCGGAGAGCGTGTCGAGCGTGCTCACCTGCTTGGCCACCAGCGCGGGCTGCCGCTGGGGCAGCACGAGCACCTCGGTGCCGAGAGTGACCCGCGAGGTGACCGCCGCGATGTAGGCGAGCGCGGTCAGCGCCTCGAGGATCGGCATCGCCGCGTTGTACGGCCCCCGCGCTCGGCCCTCGATCGGCACGCCCATCACCACGTGGTCGAAGATGTCGATGTGGTCGTAGCCGATCCGCTCGATGGCGCGGGCGAGCTCGGCGACGGCGGCCGGCCCCTCGCGGTAGGACACGCTGGCAAACTCCACGCTGAGCTTCATGCGCTCGCCTCCTTGTGAGCGCGAGTACGGTAACACGGGAGTCGGGAGCAGGGTATCGCGTGGTGATACAGTCTGAGTCGAGATGGCTCGCCCCGCGCCCCTGTTGATCGACGTCGCCCCCGCCCCCGCCACGGTCGAGTCGACGGCGGTTCGCCCCTCGCCGCGTCTGCAATCGCTCGACGTCTTCCGCGGGCTCACCATCGCGGCGATGCTGCTGGTCAACAACCCCGGCAGCTGGAGCCACGTCTACGCGCCGCTCGAGCACGTGCCGTGGGATGGCTGGACGCCGACCGATCTGGTGTTCCCGTTCTTCCTGTTCATCGTCGGCATCACCACCACGCTCTCCATCGGCGGGCTGATGGAGCGCGGGGCCAGCGGCCGCGAGCTGTTCCGCAAGGTGCTGACCCGCTCGATCATCATCTTCGCCCTCGGGCTGGCCATGCAGGGCTTCCCCGAGTACGACCTGCGCACGATCCGGGTGCCCGGCGTGCTCCAGCGCATCGCGCTGTCCTACCTGATCGCGGCCACCATCGTGCTGTGGACCGGCGTGCGCGGGCAGCTCGTGGCCCTGATCGCGCTGCTCGTGGGCTACTGGGTGCTGATGACGCGCGTGCCGGTGCCGGGGCTCGGGTCCACCGCGCTCGCGCCGGATCTGAACCTGTCCAACTGGCTCGATCTCAAGCTGATCGGCCGGAACCACCTCATGCACGAGACCATGACCTGGGATCCGGAGGGCACGCTCAGCACCCTCGGCGGCGTCGCCAGCGTGATGTGCGGGGTGCTGGCCGGCCACTGGATCCGGTCGTCGCGGGTGGCCTCGGCCAAGGTGATCGGCCTGATCGTCGCGGGCGGGGTGGGCGTGGCGCTCGGCTCGTGGTGGAGTCAGACCTACCCGATCATCAAGAACCTGTGGACGGGCTCCTTCGTCCTGCTCTCGGCGGGGATGGCCTGCCTGGTCCTGGCCGCGATCTACTGGCTCGTCGACATGAAGGGCCACCGGGGATGGGCGGTGACGCCGTTCCTGGTCTTCGGCACCAACGCGATCACCGCCTACTGGCTCTCGAGCCTCATGGGCATCGTGCTCAACTGGATCGTGATCACGAGCCCGGAGGACGGCGAGTCGCTGGTGCTCCAGACGTACATCTACGAGACGTTCTACGCCCGGTGGCTCCCGCCCGAGATGGCCTCGCTCGCCTACGCGGTCAGCTTCGTGCTGCTCTGGCTGGGGCTGCTCGGCCTCCTCTACCGGAGGCGGATCTTCATTCGGATCTGAGCCGGACGGATCGGAGGCGGGCGTAGTCGCGATAGTTGATGAGCCGGATGCCCTCCTCGGTGATCAGGCTCCGGATGCGCGGGTCGGTCAGCGTCTGCAGCTCGACCTCGCGCTCGCGGTTGTAGACCGCGTCCGGCCGTGACTCGAGCGTGCCGGGGTGGCAGGAGACCTCCGAGATCCCGGGCTTGAGCGACTGGAGCAGGCCGATCATGGCTTCCACGCCGATCTTGCTCAGATCGGTCTTGCCGAACTCGGGCTGGCCGTAGAACCGCCCGACGAACACCACCTCGGTGAGGCCGCGCACCGGCACCCGGTACTGTCGGCCCACGTCGAGGAAGAGATAGGCGATGTTGAACAGCCGGTGCACGTGGTGGTGCGAATCGATGTGATCGGGGGCCGCGCCGGTCATCCGGATGAACCGGTCGATCTGCCGGTGGATCTCGCGCTGCACGACGTCCAGGTCCTTCACGTCGATGAGCCACTTGCCCCGCGAGTCGAACGCCACGTGGAGGCCCAGGCCGAGCTTCGGCCGCCGGTGGGCCTCCTGGATCGCGGCCTCGGTGTTCGGCTCGTCCACCAGGAGGCTCGCGCTGGTCACGATGCCCCGGTCGTGGGCCTCGAGGATGCCGCGGTCGATCTCGGCGGACATGCCGAAGTCGTCCGCGTTCACGACGACCAGGCGCTCCGAGGCGGTGGCGAGGGATCGGAGGGGAGCGGCGGCCACCGCGGCGAGGGCACCGACGCCGGTGGCCAGGAAGCGTCTCCGAGAAGTCGGGAGGTCCATCGAGTCTCAACTTTAACAGTACCGTGGACTGTAAAAAAACTGACCGTGAAGAGTCCGGGTTGCCGGACGTGCGATCATCCAGACGTGTTGATCCTGGTCCTCCTGGTATTGCTGCCGACCTCGGTCTGGGCCCAGGCGCCCCGGCTGGCGGAGCCCGAGCAGTCCCGTCCGTGGGCGGTGTACTTCTCGCCCGACGACGGCACCCGCGCGGTGACCGAGGCCATCGGGCGGGCGCGGAAGAGCGTGCGCCTCCAGGCCGTCGCGGTGACATCGCCCCCGATCACGCGGGCACTCGTCGAGGCCCACCAGCGCGGGGTGAGCGTCGAGGTCATCGTGAACGCCAAGGCCCCGAAGGGTCGTGCCTCCGCGGCGCCGTCGCTCGCCCAGGCCGGCATCGCGGTCCTGAGCGACCGGGTTCACGCCCCGGTGGGCGGCGGCGTGGCCGTGATCGACCGGCAGGTCGTCCTCACCGGCGGCTTCAGCTTCGCGGCGGGCACCGAGAGCCAGAACGCAGAGAACCTGCTGGTGATCAGCGATGCGGGCCTGGCCGCGCGCTACAGCGAGAACTGGCAGGCTCACGCCGCGCACTCGGTCCGGTCGCCCACCCCGTAAGTCTGTCAGCGTCCCGACGGTTCTACGCGCCGGCGGGTAAGGTTTCCCACCGCGGCACCTGTCAGCGTCTCGACACGCCCGCGTTTCTCGCAGCTTCCGCGTCACCGTGCGACATGCGATGGTTGGCACGCCGGTTGCGCGGATCGGCGCGCATGACACCCTGGATCGCGCTCGCCGTCACGCTGTCGCTGCTGCTGCTCGATGCGCCGCTCGCGATCACCGCCTCATCCGAGGTGACCGCCGCGGCGGCACGACCGGGAACGCCCCCGCAGCCCGCGCCCCGCTACGTGCGCGAGGCGCAGCGCGCGCTGCGCGATCTCGGATACGAGCCCGGGCCGGTGGACGGCGTCGTCGGCCCGAGGACACGGGAGGCGCTGGTGAAGTACCAGCGATCGGAGAAGATCGCGGTCACCGGGCGGCTCGACCCGGAGACGATGGTGCGGCTCGACATCCAGAAGCGGGTGTTTGCCGAGCACACGCGCGCCCGGTAGCGCGAGGCCACCGGGCGCGCGATCACCTGACTGGTCGGCCTAGGCCTCGACCCAGGGCGTCCAGAGCTGGAACCACTCCTCGGGCGGATTCACGAAGCCCTTCACCTTCGGGCTCAGCACCACCAGGTTGAGGTCGTTGCAGATCGGGAAGAAGGCGGCGTCGTCCTCCATGATGATCTTGTCGATCTGCCGGTAGAGCGCGGCGCGCTTCTTGTCGTCGAGCTCGGCGCGGGCCTGGTCGAGCAGCCCGTCCACCTTGGGATTGCCGTACCAGCCGACGTTGACGCCCTTGTCGGGCTGACGGGTGGAGCGCGCCACGATGTCGATCCAGAAGTTGGTGGTCATGCCCCAGGAGAGCTGGTAGGCCCCGTGACCGGGGCGCAGCCCCTGGAACATCTTCGACAGATAGGTGATCCAGTCGAACGTCTCGAGCTTGACCCGGATGCCGACCTTGGCCAGGTCGCGCTGGATCCACTCGGCCATCGGGACCGGGATCATCTGGCCGGAGCCGGAGGTCGACGTCCAGAACACGGTCTCGAAGCCGTTACCGAGCCCGGCTTCCTTGAGGAGCGCCTTGGCCTTGTCCGGGTTGTAGGAATACGGCTTGTAGCCGGCATCGTAGGCCGCGGTGGCGGGGGAGATCATGCTCCAGGCCGGCTTGGCGGTGCCGCGCAGCAGCTCCTTGCACATCTTCTCCTTGTCCACCGACATCTGCAGCGCCTTCCGCACCCGCACGTCCTTGAACTTCTCGTCCTTCATGTTGAGGTGCCAGTACCAGATGTGCGGGGCGTTGGACTGCATCACCTGGTACTTGTCCTTGCGGAGCGCCTCGACCTCGTCGGGCGGCGGAGCGAGGATGAAGTCCACCTCGCCGGTGCGCAGGGCGGCCACCCGGGCGGCGGGGTCGTCGAGCCGGCGGAACACCAGCTTGTCGACGTTGGCCTGCGGGCCCCAGTACTCCTTGAATCGCTCGAGCACGATGCGGTCGCCCGGCACGTTCTCCACGAACTTGAAGGGGCCGGTGCCCACCGGGGCGTCGGCGAACTTCTCGTTGCCGGTCTTCTTCACCTGGGCCGGGCTGATCATCATCGGCTCGCCCCAGCTCTGCAGCGTCATCCGCTCCCACTCCGCGTAGGGCTTGCTGAACGTCATCTTCAGCGTGTACTCGTCGACCGCCTCCACGCCGGTGATGTACTCGACCACATAGCTGGTGTAGCTGTTGGCGCGCGCGTAGAACTGCGGGGCGTCCTTCTTGAACATGCGCTCCCAGGAGAACACCGCGGCCTGGGCGTTGAACGCGCTGCCGTCGTGGAACTTCACTCCCTTGCGCAGCTTGAACGTGCGGGTGAGGCCGTCCTTGGACAGCGTGTAGGACTCGGCGAGCCGCGGCACCACCTTCGGGATGGCCACGTCGGACTTGGTGAGATCCTCGGCGAGCAGGCCCTCGAACATCTGGTAGGTCACGCGATACGTGAGCCAGCAGCCGGTGGCCTGCGGGTCCAGGATGTCGGAGGGGCCTTCCATGCCGTAGACGAGCGTGCCGCCCTTCTTCGGGGTCTGGGCGCGCGCGCGCTTCGGCGTGGCCAGCGCGCCCGCGGCGCCCGCCGCGCCGGCGGCCGCGGTGCGGAGGAAGTCGCGCCGGCTCACGTCGGGCGACGTCCGGGGCAGCATCCGCATCATCAGATCGATGTTTCGAGCATCCATCACGTGCCTCCTTGGCTCGACCGGGGGCCTACCGGCGCGCGCGAGGGTCGAGGGCCTCGCGCAGACCGTCTCCGACGAAGTTGAAGGCCAGGGCCACGACCACGATGACGATGCCGGGAATGGTGGCCACGTGCGCGGCCCGGTACAGCACGAGCCGCCCGTTGCCCACCATGACGCCCCAGTCCGGGGTGGGCGGCTGCACGCCCAGGCCGAGGAAGCTCAGGCCGGCCGAGGCCACGATCATCATGCCGACCAGGGTGCTGGTGTAGACGAGCAGCGGCGGCAGCACGTTGGGCAGCAGGTGCCGGCCGATCAGCCGGCCGCGGCCGGCTCCGAGGGCGCGGGCGCCCTCCACGAACTCGAGTGGCTTCACCGACAGGGTGGCGGTGCGGACCACGCGCGTGCTGTAGGGCACCAGGACCACCGCGAGCGCGAACATCTGGTTCTGCATGCCGGGTCCGATCACGCCCACGATCGCGATGGCGAGCAGCACGAGGGGGAACGCGAAGAACACGTCGAGCACGCGCATGATCACGTGATCGAGCAGGCCGCCGGCGTAGCCGGCGAGCAGTCCGAGCCCGAGCGCCACGACCGCCGCGGTCACCGTGGGCAGGATGCCGACCAGCAGGGAGGCGCGGCCGCCCCAGATGAGCCGGCTCAGGATGTCGCGGCCCTGCTCGTCGGTGCCGAGCAGGTGGCCGGCGGTGCCGATCGGCGCGAGCCGCTCCGTGGCCCCGGACGTCAGCGGATCCCACGGGCTGATGAGCGGGGCGGCCAGCGCGGCCCCGCCCGCGATCGCGATGATGACCACGCCGACCAGGGCCTGCCGGTCGCGCGCGAACGCGCGCAGGAAGCCGACGAGCGCGGTCGGGCCGCGGCGGGCGCGGGCCTGCACCGGATTGACCGCGAGCGCGGTGGTGGTGGCCACGTCAGGCCGGCCGCGAGCGCGGATCGAGGTAGAGGTTCAGCAGATCGACCGCCAGGTTCACGATCACGAACGACAGCGCGATGAAGAGCGCGGCGCCCTGGACCACCTGCACGTCGCGCGCGATGACCGAGCTGACGAGCTGGCGGCCGAGCCCCGGCCAGCCGAAGACCTCCTCGGTGAAGACGGCGCCGCCCAGCAGGTAGCCGAGCTGCAGCCCGGCGATGGTGAGGATCGGCGGCCAGGCCACCCGCAGCGCGTGCAGGCCCAGGACCGCACGCTCGGAGAGGCCCTTGGACCGTGCGACCTTGATGTAGTCCTGACCGAGGATCTCCAGCACCGAGGCCCGCGTCATGCGGGCGATGATCGCGCCGGGCGCGGCCGCGGTGGCCACCGCCGGCATGATCAGGTGCGCGAGCAGGTCCTCGAAGCCCCCGGGGCCGCGCGACGAGTACATGCCGAGGCTGGGCAGCCAGCGCAGGTTGATGGCGAAGAACACGATGAGCACCAGGCCGAGCCAGAAGGGCGGCATGTTGCCGACGAGGAGCGAGGCGCCCATCGCGGCCCGGTCCACCACCGTCTGCTGGCGCGAGGCGGCGAGCACCCCCACCGCGACGCCGCCCACCGCGGCCAGGACGAAGCTCGCGCCGGCGAGGATCAGCGTGTTGCCGAACTTGGGGAGCAGCAGCTCGACCACCGGCTTGTGCACGATCGGGGAGAGCCCGAGATCACCGTGCAGCGCGCGCCAGAGCCACTTGCCGTACTGGACGTAGATCGCCTCGTCGAGGCCCAGGGCGTGGCGCAGCTGGGCGAGCGACTGG
This sequence comes from Candidatus Methylomirabilota bacterium, assembly GCA_035315345.1. Taxonomy (NCBI): domain Bacteria; phylum Methylomirabilota (SeqCode); species Candidatus Methylomirabilota bacterium. The sequence continues at coordinate 8,852 of DATFYA010000091.1, read as the reverse complement.
TCGGTGGCCATGGGCCCGAGCAGGGCGCGGGCCACGTCGCCCGGAATCAGCTTCATGGCGAGGAAGATCACCACCGAGATGCCGAAGAGGACGGGGACGAGGCCGAGCAGCCGCTGCAGGACGTAGACGATCACGCGGGTCGGCCCGCCTTCGTGCCCTCGAGGCGCGTGCGCAGGCGCTCGCAGTAGTCGGCGGCCTGCTCGGCGAAGCGCGTCTCGAAGAACTCGTCCACCGCGCGGCTCAGGATCTCGTCGGCGTCGGTGCGGATCGGCAGCGGGCTCCGGCTGCGCAGCGTGTTCACCGCGAGCGTCTTCAGCGGGCCCGCGATGTCGTAGTCGAGGGTGAGGCGCACGCGGACGCCCGCGTCGGTCGGCTCGAGCCGCCAGCGGCCGCTGATCGTGACCAGCTCACCGCGCAGGGTGAACCGTCGCTCGCGATGACCCCCCTCACCCTGTCCTCTCCCCTCGAGGGGAGAGGGGCGGGAGGGGCGATCGATGCGGAGCGTCGCGACCTGCTCCTGTCGGTCCACGATCGGCAGATCGAGCGCGTGGTCCAGGGTGGCGCCGGAGGGAGATCGGCTGACGCCGGGGAAGTAGAAGTACGTAGCGCGCCGGCCGAGGGCTGCCCACGCGTCGTCCAGGGAGGACGACGATGACGTCTCGGCGGTCACGGTGACCATCGCTCTCCAGAAAGTCCGCCGGCCCGATCGACGGTCGGCACGTGCCGCCACGTCGCGGGCCCCGCCCACTATAGTCCATGGCATGATGCACCCGCAATAGAACACCCCTCACCCTGACCCTCTCCCCCGAGGGAAGAGGGAGCGACCCGAACACAGGAGACGATCACGATGTTGAGGCGGCCGGACGTCGACGAGGTGATGGAGTACGGGCGCGCGCTGGGATTCGATCTCACCCCGACCGAGGCGCGGCTGATCCAGGCCCGCATGATGGACACGGTCGCCGCGCTCGAGGCGTTCGACGAGATGCGCGTGGAGGAGCGGCGGCCGCCGCTGTCCTTCACCGACCGCGACCCGGGGCGTCGGCCCTCGGAGGAGGAGGACCCGCTCGGCGCGTTCATCACGAAGTGCCGCGTCAAGGGCGCGGACTCGGGTCCGCTCCACGGCAAGACCGTCGCGCTGAAGGACCACATCGCGCTGGCCGGCGTGCCGATGACGTTCAGCTCGCACATGATGGACGGCTACGTGCCGGACTTCGACGCCACCGTGGCCACCCGGCTGCTCGCCGCCGGGGCCACCATCGTGGGCAAGCTCAAGATGGAGGAGTTCTCCTGGGGCGGGCCCGGGCTCTCCGGGGTGGGGGACTACGGGCGGCCGCTCAACCCGCACAACCGCGAGCACGTCACCGGCGGCTCGTCGTCCGGATCGGGCGCGGCGGTGGCCGGCCGCATGGTGGACATCTCGCTCGGCGGCGACCAGGGCGGATCCATCCGCCTGCCCGCCGCGTGGTGCGGCATCGTGGGGCTCATGCCGACCCACGGGCTGGTGCCGCACACCGGCGTCTTCGGGCTCGAGCCCACCATCGACTACGTGGGCCCGATGGCGCGGACCGTGGAGGACATCGCGGTGTCGCTTCAGTGCCTGGCCGGGCGCGACGGCCTCGACCCGCGGCAGGCCGACGTGCCGGCCACGCTGCCCCGCTACGTCGATGCGCTCGCCCGCGGGGTGAGCGGCCTGCGCGTCGGCGTCCTGGAGGAAGGTCTCGGAGTGCCGGGCGGCGATCGCGCCGTCGACGAGGCGGTGATGGAGGCGGTGGGCGCGCTGGAGCGGGCGGGCGCGCGCGTCCGGCGGGTCTCGGTGCCGCTGCACACGAAGGCGCTCCCCGCGCTGCTGCCGATCTACCTCGAGGGCGGCAAGCGGATGTACGACACCCACTTCGGCGGCTCGTTCGCCAAGACGTACTATCCGTCGTCGCTGATCTCGATCTTCGGCCGCCTCAAGCAGAGCCACGCGCGGGAGTTCTCGCCGAACCTCAAGCTCAACCTGCTGCAGGGCTACTATCTGCAGCGCAACTACGGCGGCCGCCTCTACGCGAAGGCCCAGAACGTGCGGCCCACGTTCGCGGCGCAGTACGACCGCGTCTTCCACGACGTCGACGTGCTGGCCATGCCCACCATCCCGCTGACCGCGCCGCGCTGGCGGGCGCCGCGCGATCACGAGGACGCGCTGGAGCTGACCATGCTGGGCGGGGCGCGGAGCCTGGACCTCGGCCCGGTGATCGCCAACACGTGTCCGTTCAACTACACGGGCCATCCCGCCATCAGCGTGCCGTGCGCCAAGCTCGGCGGGATGCCGGTGGGGCTCATGCTGGTGGCGCCGCATTTCCGCGAGGACGCGCTGCTGCAGGCCGCGGCCGCGTACCAGCGGGCGGTCGACTGGGACGCGCTGCTCGCGGTGCCCGACTCCGGCGCCTGATCGTCGAGACCGCCCGCTCGATGGAGGATCCGGCCGCGCGCGCCACCCGCACCGTCACGCGGGTGGCCAGCGGCGCGATGGTCTGGCGCGCGTGGGGCGCGGGCCCGCCGCTCGTCCTCCTCCACGGAGCCAGCGGCTCGTGGACGCACTGGATCCGCAACGTGCTGCCGCTCGCCGAGCGCTTCCGCGTGCTCGCGCCCGACATGCCGGGCTACGGCGAGTCGGACGCCCCGCCGGAGCCGCACACCGCGGACCGGCTGGCCGATCTGGTGACCGCCGGCATCGACCAGATCCTGACCGCGCCGGCCACGTTCGATCTGGCCGGCTTTTCATTCGGCGCGATCATCGGCGGCCTGGTGGCCGCGCGGCTCGGGACGCGGGTTCGGACGTTGGTGCTGATCGGGACCGGCGGGCTCGGGCTGACCCCGGCGCCGGTGCGGACCCTCCTCCGTCTCGAGCCGGGGATGGAGCCCGATGCGATCCGGCACGTCCACCGCGAGAACCTGCGCACCCTGATGCTCGCTCGTCCCGAGAGCGCCGACGATCTCGCGGTGGCGCTGCAGATCGACAACGTGCAGCGCGCGCGCTTCAAGTCGGGCACGATCCCGGTGTCGGACGTGCTCCGCCGAGCGCTCCCGGCCGTCCGCGCGCACCTGGCCGGGATCTGGGGCAGCCGCGACGCGTTCACCGGCCATCACCTGGCCGAGAGCCGACGTCTGCTGACCGAGACGGACGAGAGGCTCGACACCCGCGTGATCGAGGGGGCGGGCCACTGGGTCAACTACGAGGCGGCGCCGGAGGTCAATCGGCTGCTGATCGAGTGGCTCACGCCCCGACGCGCGTAGGCGCGTGAGCGCGGTCCGACCCGAGGGACTCAGCGCCCCTGGAACTGCGGCCGCCGCTTCTCCGAGAACGCCTTGACCCCCTCCTGGTAGTCCTGGCTGTCGAAGCAGTCCTTGATCAGCCGATCGAGCATCGCGTAGTCACGCCGCTCCTCCGGCCGCACCAGCTGATCCACGCTGGCCTTCGCGGAGCGCAGGGTCAGCGGGGCGTTGCGCGACATCATGATCGCGTAGTCGCGGGTGAAGCGCTCGAGGTCGGCCTTCGGCACCACCTGGTTGACCAGGCCCATGCGGAGGGCGTCCGGGGCGCTGAAGTCGGTGCGCGCGGTGAAGAACAGCTCCTTGGTGTAGGCCGGACCGATCAGCGACATGAGCTTCTCCATGCCGTGATAGTGGTAGCCCAGCCCCAGGCGGGCCGCCGGGATGCCGAAGCGCGCGTCGTCGGCCGCGATGCGCATGTCGCAGGTGATCGCGATCGAGACGCCGCCCCCGATGCAGAAGCCGTGGATCATCGCGAGCAGCGGCTTGCCGAGCTTGGCGAGCGACTGCGAGCCCGCCCCCGAGATGCGGCGGTACTCCTCCTCGTCCGCCGCGTTGCGGCGGCGGTCCTTGAACTGCGAGATGTCCGCGCCGGCCACGAAGGCCTGCTCGCCCGCCCCGCGCAGGATCACCACCCGGATCGCGTCGTCGGCCGCGAGGTCGGCCACGTACTCGGGCATGGCCTGCCACATCTCCTGGCTCACCGCGTTGCGCTTCTCGGGCTGGTTGAAGGTGATCCAGCCGATCGGGCCGTCCTTCTGCATCAGCAGCTTCTCGGTCTTCACGGTCGCGGTCATGGCGCTCTCCTGGGATGGCGGATGGCCGGACCCGTGGCCGGCGGAGACTGGTGTATCCCGTCCGCCCGCCCCGCGCAAGTGCGGTATGCTCCGGGCCGTCACCGCCATGCCGACTCCGCCCCGGTACGAGGAGGCGCGCGCTGCCTTTCGCTGGGAGGAGAGCGCCCGCGCGCTGGGCTGGCGTCCGGGCGAGCCGGTGAGCCTGGGGCACACCATCGTCGATCGCCACGCGGGAGCCGATCGACCCGCGCTGCGCTGGCGAAGCCGCCACGGTGAGGGGCGCACGTACACCTTCGACGAGCTGGCGCGGCTGACCGCCCGCTTCGCCGCGGTGCTGCAGGCCCACGGCGTCCGTCGCGGCGACCGCGTCGCCTCGTTCATGCCGCGCGTGCCCGAGATGCTGATCGCGATGATCGGCGCGTGGAAGGCCGGCGCGGTGTACGTGCCGATCTTCACCGGCTTCGGCCCCGACGCCATCGACTTCCGCCTGCGCCACAGCGGCGCCGCCGTGATCTGCACCCACCGCGAGCACCGCGCCCGTCTACCCGCGACGCTGCCGCCCGCCACGCGGGTCGTCACGGTGACGGGTGACGACAGCCCGGCGCCCGGCTCCGTGGCCGGCGCCCTGGCCCCCGATATCGATTTCTGGCGCGCCATGCGGGAGGCGCGCGAGGACGGGACGCCCGCGACCTGTCGGCGAGACGATCCGGCCGTGCTGCTCTACACCTCGGGCTCGACGGGGGCGCCCAAGGGGGTGAGGATCGCCGCCAACTTCCTGATGGCGATCCATCCCCATCTCGTGTTCGGCGCCGATCTGCGGAGCGGCGACGCCTTCTGGCCGACCGGCGATCCCGGGTGGGGCTACGGCCTGGTGTGTTACATGGGCGCGCTCGCCCTGGGCCTCCCGGTCCACTCGCACGAGGCCGCGCCGACCGCGGAGTACTGCCTGGCCCAGCTGCGCGCGCAGCAGATCACCAACCTGGCGACCACGCCGACCCTGCTGCGCTCCGTGATGGCCCTCGGAGCCGCCGCGGGCGAGGGGGTGCGCCTGCGCCGCGCGAGCAGCTGCGGGGAGCCGCTGAACGCGCAGGTGGTGCGCTTCTTCCAGGAGCACTGGAGCGTCACGGTGCGGGACCAGTACGGCTCGAGCGAATTCGGCCTGCCCGTCGGCAACCTCGCCCCGATCGACATGGCGGTGAAGCCCGGCTCGATGGGGCTGCCGCTGCCCGGCTGCACGATGGCGGTGGTGGACGACGACGGCCATGAGGTGGCGACGGACGTGGTCGGGCACGTCGGGATGAAGCCGCACCCGGAGGGCTACTACTCGCTCGGCTACTGGAACGACCCCGGGCGGGATCGCGAGGGCTACCGCGGCGAGTGGCTCACCTGCGGGGATCTGGCCCGCCGCGACGCCGACGGCTACTTCTGGTTCGAGGGCCGCGCCGACGACGTGATCAAGAGCGCGGGCTACCGCATCGGCCCCTTCGAGGTGGAGAGCGCGATCCTCAAGCACGACGCGGTGGCGGAGGCCGCGGTGGTGGGCAAGCCCGATCCGCTGCGCGGCCAGATCGTGAAGGCCTTCGTGGTGCTCAAGCCCGGCCGCGCGCCGCGGGGCGGGCTCGAGGGCGAGATCGTCGACGTGGTCAAGACGCACCTGGGCCGGCACCAGTACCCGCGCGAGATCGAGTTCCTCGCCGAGCTGCCCAAGACCGAGACCGGCAAGATCCAGCGGTTCCTGCTGCGGCGTCGGTGACGCCGCGATCGAGGAGAACACGCGATGCCCGCCTACGAGGTGATCACCGGGCCGAGCCCGTGGCCGGCCCGCTATACGTTCTCCCCCGCGGTGCGCGCGGGAAATCTCCTGTTCATCTCGGGCATGACCGCGGGCGACGACACCGGTCAGATCGTCGGCCCCGGCGACATCGTGGCCCAGACGCGCTACATCTTCGAGAAATTCGGCCGTCTGCTCGCGGACGCCGGCGCCGGCTTCGAGCACATCGTGCAGACCACCGAGTACGTGACGACCACCGAGAACTACGCCAAGACCGCGGCGGTGCGCCGCGAGATCTTCAAGGACCGCTTCCCCACCGCCACCGGCGTGATCGTCGCCGGCCTCCTGCGCGAGGGCGCCCTGATCGAGATCTCCGCCATCGCCGTCCTCCCCGATCACGCCCCGCCCATGTCTTCCCCTCTCCCCGGTGGGCAGAGGGCAGGATGAGGGGCGGTTGAAAAGAAGGAGCCACCATGCCCGACCCGCGATCGATGGACCAGGCCTTCCAGCGCATCATGCGCAGCCTCGTCGACACCGGCCGCGCCCCGCACTACGCGGAGCTGGCCCGCGCCCTCGCGGTGCCCGCCGAGGAGGGCCGCGCGCTGCTGCGCGACGTGATGGCCGCCTATCCGATCGGCTGGCTCCATCCCGACACCGACTACATCGCGTCGTTCCCGCCGCTGAACAATCTGCCCACCCAGTACCGCATCACGGTGCGCGGCGAGCAGCGCTGGTTCGCCCAGTGCGGATTCGAGGCCACCTCGGCGACCTGGCTCTTCCCCGGCCAGACCGTGCGGGTCGACGCGCCCTGCCTCGACTGCGGCGACCCGGTGACGGTCGAGATGCGCGACGGGACGATCACGTGGGTCGATCCGCCCGGCCTCGTCGGGCACCTGGCCTTCGGCTTCGGCCCCTCGCGCGGCCGGCCGCCGTATCTCTGAACCGGGATGAACCTCTTCCGGTCGGAAGAGCACGCGCGCCGCTGGAGCCAGTACACGCCTCGGTCCGAGGAAGGATTCATCACGCTGCCGCAGCTGGCCGGTTTCTTCGGCACCGAGAGCCGCCGGCACATGCTGGACGGCGACTACCTCTCGACGTGGTATCCGCGCCGCGGGGCCGAGCGCCGCGCCTATCTGGAGTCGATCGGCAAGACCACCCCGTTCTGGATGGGCACACCGGATCTCCCGGTGTCCTGATCCCAACCACAAAGGAGCGTCGACCATGAAGGCGATTCGCGTCTCGGAGTACGGCGGCCCCGCCGTGCTCAAGCTCGAGGAGATCCCCACGCCCCAGCCGGGCCCGGGCCAGGTGCTCGTGCGCAATCACGCGGTGGGCATCAACCCGGTGGACACCTACCTGCGCTCGAACACCGACAACCGCGGGCCGAAGCTGCCCTACACCCCGGGCGCCGACGCGGCCGGCGTGGTCGAGTCGGTCGGGTCGGGTGTGACCGGCGTGAAGGCGGGCGATCGCGTCTACGTGGGCGGCACCGTCAGCGGCGCCTACGCCGAGTACTGCGTGTGCGAGCCCGCCCAGGTGCATCCGCTGCCGGCCAATGCGAGCTTCGCGCAGGGCGCGGCGATGAACATTCCCTATGCCACCGCCTACCATGCGCTGTTCAATCGCGCTCACGGCAGCGCGGGCGAGACGGTGCTGGTGCACGGCGCCTCCGGCGGCGTGGGCATCGGCGCGGTCCAGCTCGCGCGGGCGCGCGGCCTCACCGTCATCGGGACCGCGAGCACCGAGCGCGGCCGGAAGATGGTGGCCGAGCAGGGGGCCCATCACGTGCTCGACCACGGCGCGCCGGGTTATCTCGAGGAGTGCGTGCGGCTCGCCGGCGGGCGCGGGCCCGACGTCATCATGGAGATGCTGGCCAACGTGAACCTCCAGAAAGATCTAGGGATCATCGCCCTGCGGGGGCGCATCGTGGTGATCGGCAACCGCGGCACGGTCGAGATCAACGCGCGGCTGGCCATGAACAAGGACGCGGCGATCCTGGGCATGGCGCTGAACCACGCGACGCCCGCCCAGCACGCGGGCATCCACGCCGCGCTGGTGGAGGGGCTCCGCAACGGCTCGCTGGGTCCGGTGATCGCGCAGGAGCTGCCGCTTGGTGAGGCCGCACGCGCCCACGAGGCGGTCATGCAGGCCGGCCACCACGGCAAGATCGTGCTGGTGGCGTGACGGCCGGAAGAGTGGGTGGAGGTGCCCGGGAACATTCGTGACGCTCGCGCGTGCGGCTCTCCCCCTCGTCCTTGCCCTCCTGACGCTCGCGGGCTGTGGTGTCGTGAGGTTCAGCTCGCGCTCGCAGGAGCGAATCACCGGCGTTCTTCGCAAGCCGAATGGTGACGGCCCGTTCCCGGCGGTCGTCCTCATGCACGGGTGCGGTGGCATTCAACCTGGCAATGAGTCGTGGGCAAGCTTCCTCACCGAGGGGGGGTACGTCACGCTACTCGTGGACAGCTTCGGTCCTCGTGGCCTGACCGAGATCTGCACCAACTTCGGCCGACTCGGCGTTTCGCAGCGAACACTCGACGCCTATGGCGCGCTCGACTACCTCCGATCGTCGCCGTTCGTCGACCGGGAACGCGTGGCGCTCATGGGGTGGTCACACGGCGGCAGCGTCGTGCTGGCCGCGATGTGGGAGCGCAGCCGACCTCCGGAAGGTGGCTTTCGCGCCGGCGTCGCCCTGTATCCCTTCTGCGAGCACTACTCCCGGTTCTACGCGCCGCTGTTGATCCTCATCGGAGGCGCGGATGACTGGACTCCGGCGGTGCGGTGCGAGGTAGTGCAGGGGCATGCGACCGTCGAGCTCGAGGTGTACCGAGGGGCGCCGCATTCCTTCGACAATCCGGGGCGTCCACGCAGCTACCTGGGGCACACGCTCGGCTACGATGACGCCGCCACCACCGCCGCTCGGCAGCGGGTCAGCGATTTTTTCGGCCGACGCCTGCGGCACGAGTGATCGGTTG